>CALMMH010000283.1 GCA_937868145.1 uncultured Phycisphaerales bacterium | reverse complement strand
CAACCAACCTCGACTTCGTTCAATCCATTCGCCCCGTCAACTGCGGCTCCTTGGTCGGTCCGAAAGCCACGTTGGATTCGGCGTTCCATTGCAGTTCTTTGCCTGAGAATTCCAGGCCGAGCGTGACAATATAAGGGGTTTCGTAGAAACAGAGTCTCACGGTGAAGGTGTCGTCCGCGGTCCAAGCGCCGCTGGCTGCGATCGGCTGCTCCGACGATTGCCTCCAGGCCAATTGCCCTTTCTGCCAGGAGCCGCAGCCGCAGGCGATCCGCTGATCGACGCCGCCGATACGGGCCGTGAGGATCACGGAGCCGTTCGCGTCGTCGCGGTCGAGCGTGACCGCTTCGAGCTTGCGGTCGTTGGCCGGGAACAGGTACTTCTTGCCCGACGCCTTGGTGGGCGAGCCAGAACCTTCCACCGGGCGAAGCGACAGACCCTTCAAGGTCTGCTTGAGTTTCTCCGCGGCGGCATCATCCGCAGGCAGAGCCGACGGTTTCATCGCCGGCAGCAACTTGTCCCAGATCAGGTTCAGCACGGCCTGCATGTCCCTCACGCCGCTGGTGATGGCGATCACGGCGTCCTGCTCAGGCATGACGATGCAATACTGGCCGAACGCGCCGTCGCCGCGATAGACGCCGTTTCGGCATCGCCAAAACTGATAGCCGTAGCCCTGGTCCCAATCGCTGTTCGGGTTGCTGCCGTTGGAGGTCTGACGCGAGGTCGCGGCCTCGATCCACGCCTCCGGCACAAGCTGCTTGCCCTGCCATTTGCCCTTCTGGAGATAGAGCTGGCCGAAGCGGGCGATGTCCTCGGTGCGCACGCTCAGGCCGTAGCCGCCGGCCGAGATGCCCTGCGGGCTGGCTTCCCAGGTCGGCTTCTGAATGCCCAGAGGTTCGAACAGACGAGGCGTCAGGTAATCGAGAACGGTCTGGCCCGTCGCCTTCTGCACGATGGCCGAGAGCATGTACGTCGCGGAGGTGTTGTAGACGAAATGGGTCCCCGGCTTGAACGGCACCGGATGAGCGAGAAACGCCTTGGTCCACGCCTGATCGCCGGGCCGCGGCGGCTCGGTCTGATGACCCGTGGACATGCGGAGCAGATCGCTGACCCGCATCGCCTCGAGGTTGTCGCTCGGGTTCGCGGGGGCGTCCTCCGGGAAGAACTTGAGCACATCGTCGTCCAGACGGAGCTTGCCCTCGGAGATGGCCAGGCCCACCGCCGTGGACGTGAAGCTCTTGCTCAGCGAGTACAGCACGTGCGGCGACTCGGCGTTGTACGGGGCCCACCAGCCCTCCGCCACGACGCAGCCGTGACGCAGGAGCATGAAGCTGTGCAGGGAGTCAATGTCCTTGTCGGCCGACTCGATGAACGAGAGAATGGCCGACGATGAAATACCCTGGGCCTCCGGAGTGCTCCGAGGCAAAGCCGCCCCCGCGGAACAAACCAGAAAGCAAGTCAGAACCGCCCCGCCGACCGATCTTGCAGACCACTTTGCGTGCTCCGATGCCATAGCGACCTCCCACAGTCTGTTTCGATTTTTCCTCACGACTCGGTCCCCTGCCTGCGCACGTGGGGACGACCCACTCAAATATGCCACGGCCACCGGCGTGAGTCAACAAAGTCCCAAGGAGGATTGAAGCTGGAAAACCATTCTCCCCCAGTGTAGAATGCGATCGGTACAAGTGAGAACCGAACGAACCCTCGATTGGGAGGTCTCGACATGGAAGAGAAATGGTCGTGGGCATCAAATCAGATGCTCGCCATTTACATCGCCATCGGTCTGATTCTGGCGGGCGTGGTGGCCTGGTTGATCGTCCGCAGGACCGTCCGCACGCGCCGCGGCATGGAGCGGCAGTTACGCGAAGACCCGGACATCAACGACTGGCTCGTCATCTTCGGCTGGACGCCGAAGGTCCTCTACGTCCCCACCATCGCAACGGCCGTGTTGGCGTCGCTCCTGATGTTCATGCAGGAGTCCGGCTGGAAGATCTTCGCCGGCATCAATCCCAAGACCGTCGGCGGCATTTGGTTCGCCATCTTCTTCATCAATTTCGTCATCGAAGAGTACCATATCAGCATCAAGGTCCTCATCATCTCGTTCGTCAGCGCCGGTTTTCTGCTGCTCTGGCTTCATTTGCTCGGCTGGGTCGGCGGCTTCCTTGGGCTTTTCCGGAGCCTGGCCTTCTCGATCAGCGGGACGGGCTATCTGCTCATCGCGATCTTCGGCCTGCTCACCATCGGGATTTCCTGGCTGCAGGGGTTGTTCGTCTACGTCGCGATCACGCCCAATTCCCTGAACGTTCAAGAGGGTGTCACGGAAGCGGGCGAGCAAATCGGCCGCGAGGACTACAATAGCAAGGTCGACACCGGCGATTTCCTCGAACGACTGCTCGGCTTCGGCCGGATCAGCATCACGTTCAAAGAGAAATCACGGCTCCCCCTGACCCTGCTCGTCTGGCGGGTCCAGAGGAAGGCTGATATGTTGGAGAAGGTCCGGGCCAAATTCGCAATCGACTACCCCCAGCAGCGTGTCGCTGCGCCGGAGGCCAAGTTGCCCTCCGCTCCGGAACCCCCGGTTCCTCCGACGCCTCTCGCTCCTGCGGCCGAAGACCCGGCTGAACCCACACAGGGATAGATCATGGAACGACGCACATTTCTCCAAATCCTCGGCGGCGTCGGAGCATCGTTGTTTGTTCCCATCGACTCATGCAGTGGAGCATCCGGCGAGTCCGCGGGCCCGCCGGCCAAGCGCGATCTTCTGATGCAGCGCAACCAGAATCGCTCCACCGTGATCTCCCAACACGGCATGGTCTGCGCCAGTCAGCCGTTGGCAAGCATGGCAGGCATCGACATGCTGAAAGCCGGCGGCACCGCTGTCGATGCGGCGATCGCGGCCAGCGCGATGCTCAGCTTGGTCGAACCGATGATGTGCGGACCCGGCGGCGACCTGTTCGCCATCGTCTGGAATGAGAAAGAGCAGAAGCTCTTCGGCCTCAACGCCAGCGGTCGTTCTCCTTACGATTGGAGCCTCCAGCAAGCCCTCGACCTGGGTCTGACGGAGATTCCGACCTACAGCCCGCTGGCCTGGAGCGTGCCGGGCTGCGTCAGTGGCTGGTCCGCCCTGCACGAGCGATTCGCGAGACTGCCCTTCGCCCAGCTCCTGGAGCCAGCGATTCGCCACGCGAAGGAAGGGTTCCCCGTTTCGCCGATCATCGGCCGGTCGTGGACGTTCAACACGCTGAACGAACCCGGCCTGCTCAGAACCTATCAGCCGCAGGGCGAGTCCATTCGCGCCGGCACGATCTTTCGGAACCCGGACCTCGCGGCGTGCTTTGAAACGCTCAGTCGAGAGGGTCCCAAGGCTTTCTATGAGGGCGAGATCGCCGAACGGATCGTGAAGTTCTCGCAGGCCGTGGGCGGGCGGTTCGCCATGCGGGACTTCCGCGAGCACAAAGCCGACTGGATCGAGCCGGTCAGCACGAACTACCGAGGCTACGACGTGTGGGAACTTCCGCCGAACGGCCAGGGCATCGCCGCCCTGCAGATGCTCAACCTGCTCGAGCACTTCGACATCGGCTCGCTGAAGCCCAACTCCACCGAGCATCTGCACCTGTTCATCGAGGCCAAGAAGCTGGCCTTCGAGGACCGGGCCTGCTACTACGCGGACATGGACTGCGCCGACGTACCCGTGAGGCAGTTGATCTCGAAGGAATACGCCGCCGAACGCGTCAAGCTGATCGACCCGACGCGGGCGGCCCAGCAGGTCGACCCCGGCCGGCTGCGAGGCCGCTCCGACACGATCTATCTCACGACCGCCGACGGCGAGGGGAACATGGTCTCGCTGATCCAGAGCATCTACTACGCCTGGGGTTCCGGCTACGTCCCGGACGGTCTGGGTTTCTGCTTGCAGAACCGCGGCCAGCTCTTCGCCCTGGACTCTAGACACCTCAACTGCCTGAAGCCGCACAAGCGCCCCTTCCACACGATCATCCCGGCGTTCGTCACAAAGACGGGCCGACCCGTCTTTTCTTTCGGCGTCATGGGCGGCGGCTTCCAGCCCCAGGGCCACGTGCAGGTCCTGATGAATCTCCTGGACTTCGGGATGTCCCCTCAGCAGGCGGGCGAGCAGCCGCGCATCGAACACGCGGAAAGCTCCGAGCCCACCGGCAAAAAGATGGTCGGCAGCGGCTCCGTCGGTTTCGAAAAGGGCATCGACGACGAGGTCAAGCTGAAGCTCGCCTACATGGGGCACCGCATCCGCCCGAACACGGGCGCCTGGGGCGGCTACCAGGGCATCTGGCGGCAGGACGACCCGCTGCGGTATTTCGGCGGCTCCGACCCTCGCAAGGACGGCTGCGCCATCGGATTCTGACCCGAGCAGGACGTTTTTTCCGGAGACGCCCAGGAACCCTCTGGCCATTGAGACCGTAAGGTACCTGGGTACGCCGTGGCATGCCTCGCTGACAACCTTGGATCAGGATTTCAGAAAAAGGAAGGGAGCTCGTTCGCCCATGATTGATCTTGAGCGGTACAGACTGAAGATTCAGTACAAGGGGCTCGAAGGCTTCTCAGAGATCGGTTTCAAGAAAAAAAGTGCGGTGCTGGCGGACCTGTTCCCCACTGCCGACGAGCTGATCCTCTCGATGACGGCGTACTTCCAAAGGCTGGACCAATCCGCTTCGATTCTCTATGAAGTTCCCGACAGGAGGTTTGACGTCGCGGACGACAACCGAGTCCTGGAGATGGCGGTGCCGAACCCCCGAGGGGATTCCGTCGGTTTAATAATCGATGTT
>CALMMH010000282.1 GCA_937868145.1 uncultured Phycisphaerales bacterium | reverse complement strand
TACTCCTGCCCGCTCCAGGCCAAGTACTACGACGGCGGCACGCTCTCGACGCCCACCGTCGACGCCGGCAAGGTCTACACCCTCAGCAAGATGGGCGATCTCTTCTGTCTCGACGCCAAGACCGGCAAGGTCCTCTGGCAGAAGCAGTTGAACAAGGACCTGGGCTTCGAGCTGCCGACGTGGCATTTCTCCAGCTCGGCCCTGATCCTCGGCGACAGGCTGTTCCTCAACATGGGCACTGCAGGTCTGGCCCTGGACAAAAACACGGGCGACGTCGTCTGGCAGAGCGGCAAGGGCAAGTGCGGCTACGCGACGCCGGTTCCGTTCACGATGGGCGACCAGGCGGGCTTGGTGATCTTCACCGAGGTTTCCGTCGTGGCGGTCGACCCTGCCGACGGCAAGCAGCTCTGGCAGTACCCCTGGAAGACGCAGTATGAAGTGAACGCCGCCGATCCGATCGTCGTCGGCAACCAGGTCTTCCTCGCCAGCGGCTACAAGAGAGGCTGCGGCCTGATCGAAATCGCCGACGGTCAGCCCAAGAAGCTCTGGGAAAACAAGACCATGGCGATGCAGATCAACAGCCCTATCCTGCGGGACGGCTACGTCTACGGCTTCGACGAGGATGTCTTCAAATGCCTCAAGCTCGACGACGGCAAAGAACAGTGGAAGGACAAGAGCCTGGGCAAAGGCTCGCTCATGATGAGCACCGACGGCCGGCTGATCCTCACAAGCGATGGCGGCGAGCTGGTCGTCGCCAAGGCCAACCCGCAGAAGTTCGACGTCCTGGCCCGCGCCCAGGCGCTGCCCAAGGGCCTGTGCTGGACGAGCCCGGTCCTGGCCAACGGACGGATCTACGTCCGCAACACCCCGGGCGATTTCGTCTGCCTGGACGTGAGCGGAAAGTAGTGCAGAGTTTGAAGTTTCAAGTTTGAAGTGTCAAGTGAAGCTGGCTCTTGCTTCACACTTCTAACTTCACACTTGAAACTTCCTGAGACGGAGTTATGAAAACCTACGAACAAATCAATGACCGGATCGCGTCGGGCAAAGCCGTCGTGCTGACCGCCGACGAGATCATGGACTACGTGGACAAGAAAGGCCTCGAGGCCGCCGCCAAGGAGGTGGACGTGGTCACCACCGCCACCTTCGGGCCGATGTGCTCCTCCGGCTGCTTTATCAACTTCGGGCACTCCAAGCCCAAGATCCGCATGTCGGAGGCCTGGATCGAAGACGTGCTGGTCTACACAGGCATCGCGGCCGTCGACGTCTACCTCGGCGCCACGCAACTGCGCCACGGCGACCCGGCCAACATGTACTATCCTGGCGAATTCCGCTACGGCGGCGGACACGTCATCGAGGACCTCGTCGCCGGCAAATCGCTCCAGCTCTTCGCGCTGTCCTACGGGACCGACGAATACCCGCGCCGCGAGATCCGCACCTGGTTCACGATCAACGACGTCAACCAGGCCACCATGGTCAACCCGCGGAACTGCTATCAGAACTACAACGTCGCGATCAATGACGGCGATCGCACGATCTGCACGTACCTGGGCGTGCTCGAGCCCCGCCGGGGCAACGCGACCTACTGTTCCGCGGGCCAGTTGTCGCCCTTGCTGAACGATCCGTATTACGACATCATCGGCGTCGGCACCCGCGTCTGGCTGGCCGGCGCGCAGGGGCACGTCTACGCCGAGGGTACGCAGCACGCAGGCGCCTGCGAACGCACCCCCAACGGCGTGCCAATGGAAGGGGCCGGAACGCTGGCCCTGACCGCGGATATGAAGCACATGAAGCCGGAGTTCGTCCGCGGCGTGAGCCTTCGCGGCTACGGCGTTTCGCTGGCCCTGGGCGTCGGGGTGCCCATTCCGATCCTCAACGAGCAGGTCCTCAAACGAACGTGCGTCCGCGATCGGGACATCCAGGCGCCGGTGATCGATTACAGCTCGGACTACCCGAATAAGACCGGCCGGACCCTCTGCCACGTCAACTACGAGCAGCTCCGCAGCGGCGAGATCGAGATCGACGGCAAGAAGATCGCCGTCGCGTCGCTCTCGTCCTACCACAAGGCTCTGGAGATCGCCAACCTGTTGGCCGACGAGATCCGCCGGGGCGACTTCCTGCTCTCTGGGCCCATCCAGCCGCTGCCGAAGAATACGGCGATGAAATCTCTCGTGATTAGAAAGAAGCCCGTATGAGCCAGACATCAATCAAGAAGCTGGTCTTGTTCTTCCCGCGATACGACTGCGAACAGCCGATCATCTATCATTTGGTGAAAGACCACAACCTCATCGTGAACGTCTACCGCGCCAAGGTGACGCCCGAGGAGGAAGGATATCTCGTCCTGGACGTCAAAGGGACCGAGCAGGACATCGACAAGGCGATGGAGTTTCTCAAAACCTGCAACGTCGTGGTCAACCACAGCGGCAAGGGCGTGACCTGGGACGAGCACCGATGCACCCATTGCAGCCAATGCATCACGCACTGCCCCACGGACGCTTTGCACATCGCCGATCCGGCCACCCGAAAAATCGCGTTCGACGAAGACGCGTGCATCGAGTGCCTCGCGTGCATCAGGGTGTGTCCGTTCGGCGCTTGTGCGTCGGCGTTTTGATATCGAGCATTTACAATTTGCTGTCTATTATTTGCGATTTGGGCTCGCGCGCCGGCGCATGTCGCGACCACAAATAGTAAATCGTAAATGGTAAATCGAAAGATGCTATGCCTCACAGCCGCATCTATCGCACGTTCACCTATCGCGAAGCCGTGCTGCGGATTTGCTGCAGCCGGTTCGACGTCGTCACGTCCGAGATTGTCCGCCAGCGACATCTCCTCGAAGACTACCTCAAGCGACAGCCCGAATATCAGCCGTCGTTGGTGCCGATCGAGCCACATTCGGACGCCCCCGAGATCGCCAGGCACATGGCCTGGGCGGCGAGTCTGGTCGGCGTCGGACCGATGGCCGCGGTGGCCGGCGCGATGGCGCAGTGGGCGGCCAAGGCCGCTCTGGCCGCCGGAGCGGAAGAAGCCATCGTAGACAACGGCGGCGACATCTACCTCAAGGTCCTCGAGCCGGCAATCATCGCGTTGGGAACGGGGACTGTGAAGCTGGCGAGCCGGCTGGCGTTTCACGTTGAGCCGGAGGAGACGCCGGTCTCGATCTGCTCGTCCTCGGGCAAAATGGGGCATTCGATGAGCTTGGGCCAATGCGACCTGGCGACGATCGTGGCCAAGGACGCCGCGCTGGCCGACGCGGCCGCGACGCAAGCGGCCAATCTGGTCCAAACACCGGAAGACATCAATGCGGCGTTGGCACGAATCACAGCCATTCAAGGCATCGCCGGCGCGCTGATCGTCAAGGACGACCGCATCGGCCTGGCCGGCCGCCTGCCTCGCCTGGTCAAGACCTCCGAATGACGCTGCACGCAGGGAAGAGTGAACAACCGAGAGAGGTCCGCAGGATGGGGCGAACCCGACCCTACGGACCTCTCTCATTCACACCCATCGGCACGTGCCAGGTTGCCGACGGTTTTCAATCATCAATCACAAATCATCCATCATCAATTCAAAGCGTCCACCCCTTGCGGTACTCGTGGCGGAGGAAGGCGTCGGCTTTCGCGCAGTTGACGGCCTTCAAGGCCTTGGCGTCCCAGGTGAGCTTCTCGCCCGTGCGGAGCGCGACGTTGCAGAGAAGAGCCGCCTCGGTCAGCGCGCCCGAGTAATCGAAGTTGCACGTGGTGGGCCCGCCGGTCTTGCAGGCCTGGATCCATTCCTGATGATGCCCGATCGAGTCCGGAATGAACGGCGTCGGCGGTTGGAACCCGGCGAACTTGTCCTCGGGCAGCAACTGGTGCTTGCCATAGTCGGAAATCAGCATCCCCTTGGACCCGATGAACAGGACCGCGCTGCCCCAGGCGGGAATGTTCCGCTCCTTCATGAACGCCGGATACGGCCCGCCGTTGTACCAGGTCAAAGCCACCGGCGGCAGATCGCCGCGAGCGGGATACTGCTGCTTGGCGATGGTCCACTTGGCGGCGCTCTCCGGATGCAGCGGACCTTCGGCCTCGACGGTCGTCGGGGCGCGCAACTTGAGAGCCCAGAACGCCAGATCGCAGTAATGGCAGAAGAAATCGCCCAGCTGGCCGTTGGCGAAGTTCCACCAGTACCGCCATCCGAACGGGGCGTAGGACGGGCTGTAGGGTCGATAGGCGGCCGGTCCCAGCCACAGGTCCCAGTCGAGATTCTCTGGCACAGGCGGTTGATCCGTCGGCGCGTCGGGCTGCGACCGATCCGTCGGAACCGCGGGACCGTTGAGGTTGGCGCCCATCCAGACGTGGACCTCGCCGACCGTGCCGATGACGCCGCTCTGGACGAGCTCCACGACGCGCCGATAATTCGCTTCGGCGTGGATCTGCGTGCCCATCTGCGTGGCGATCTTCTTCTCATTCGCAAGCGTCGCCATCACGCGGGCCTCGTAGACGTCGCGCGTCAGCGGCTTCTCGCAGTAGCAATGCTTGCCCATCTTCATGGCCATGACGCCCGCCGATGCGTGCGTGTGGTCCGGCGTCCCGATCACCACCGCGTCGATCTGCCCGTGGATCTCGTCGAGCATTCGGCGGAAGTCCTTGTACTTCTTGGCGTTCGGGAACTTCTCGAACGTCCCGGCCGCATGCTTTTGGTCAACGTCGCACAACGCGACGAGGTTCTCGCTCTGGACGCCATCGACGTCGGCGCCTCCCCGTCCCGCGACGCCGATGGCCGCGATGTTCAGTTTGCTGTTGGCCTCGGTTCCGCGGATGAGCCGGCTGTTCGATAAAATGACCAACCCCGATCCAGCCAACACTCCATGACGAAGGAATCCTCGACGTGTCATACCCCGGTGCATTCGCCACACTCCTTTCCAAGAATCTTGTGAGTCACACCGACCCCATTACCGTACCACGGACCGGCGGCGAGGTCAACGACGTCGCCTGCGGATCTGGCATTTGTCGCCGGGGTCTTGCGAATCCCGTCGGCACCCGCCATAATGCTCACGAGAACAACCGAGATGACGCAAGACAAGGAGTTGCCCCCAATGACGCCACGAGAAGGAAGCCACAAGAGCATGCCGCAGGTCCCCAATACGATGCGAGCCGTCTGCATCGATCGGTTCGGAGGTCCCGAGACGCTTTCGGTGCAAACGGTACCGATACCGCAGATCGGACCTCGCGAGGTGTTGGTTCATGTTCAGGCCGCAGGCCTGGGCGAATGGGACCCCTTCGAACGCGAAGGAGGATACGCTCGGATGCTGGGGATCGAGGCCGAGTTCCCTTATGTGCTCGGCTCCGAGGGCGCGGGGACCGTTGCCGCGGCGGGCAAAGAGGTCAGCCGCTTCAAGGTTGGCGATCGAGTCTACGCGGTCGGTTTTCTCAATCCCAAAGGCGGCTTCTATGCCGAATACGCCGCGGTGGATGAAGATTATATTTCCTTCATCCCAGGCGAATTGTCCGTTGAGCAAGCCGCTGTGATGGGAGGCGTGGGACTCACGGCCCTTCGCGGTCTCGACGACGTGCTGGGTCTCAAGCAGGGCGAATCCGTGATGATCTTCGGCGCCAGCGGCGGCATCGGACATCTGGCGGTGCAACTCGCCAAACGAATGGGTGCCCGAGTGCTCGCAGTAGCTTCAGGCGATGACGGCGTAGCCTTGGCCAAACGGCTGGGCGCCGATGTCGCGGTCGACGGCCGCAAGGACGATGTCCTGGCGGCCGCCCATACGTTTGCCCCCGACGGGCTCGACGCCGCCCTGCTCACCGCCGGCGGCGAGATCGCGGACAAAGCGATCCTGGGCATGCGAGCCGGCGGTCGCGTCGCGTATCCCAACGGCGTTCAACCCGAGCCCCAGGCCCGCGAGGGTCTCCAAGTCCACAGCTACAACGGCGAGCCCACACCGGAGATCATCGATCGGCTCAACCGCCTGATCGACTCCGGCCCGTTCGACGTCCACGTCGGCCAGATCTTCTCCCCGTCGCAAGCCGCCGAAGCCCACCTCGCTTTGTCCCGCCACCATCTGGGCAAACTCGCGCTCAAGATCGCGTGAGCAGGCCCTAGACCGACGGCGGCTCCGTCAGTATTGCACGCGGCCGCGATAGCCCCACCACGCCTGCTCCGGCGAATCGCCCGGCGCGTCCGGCCAGATTTCCCGACATCCCAGCCTCGGCCGAATCTGCGAACAGGCGGGAT
>CALMMH010000281.1 GCA_937868145.1 uncultured Phycisphaerales bacterium | reverse complement strand
GGTCCTGCGGCACCTGGCCAGCGGCGGCGAGCAAATGGTCGTCATCGGCGGGCCAACCGCGACGAACGAGATGGACCGCTATCTGGAGGAGGGTCTGTGCCATTTCGCCGTCGAAGGAGAAGGCGAGGACCGGTTCAACTATCTGCTCAATGTCTACGAGGAGCGGCCCGACGCCTCCGAGGCCGTTTCGGGCATCTCGTTTCTTTCGGGAGGCCGGGTGCTTCGAACCGCCGGCAAGTGCGGGAGCGTCGATCTTCACGGAAATCTGATCGATTCCTACGCGGCGGTGGACGTGGAGCAGTATTGCCGCGTGGGCAGCCTCAATCCATATTCCCGCATGGCCGGGGCCGACACGGTCTACGCCGTCTTCCAATTGAATCGCGGATGCCGGGGCAACTGCAAATTCTGCGGCGTTCGACCGTTCATGGGCAAGGGGGTCCGCACACATTCGGTGGACGAGTTGAACGCGGAGATTCGCTACCTCGTCGAGCGGCGGTCCGTGCGCCACTTCGAAGTGCTCGACGACGATCTTCTGGCCGACCGCAAGGCGGTGACGAAGCTTCTGCGGTCGCTCGCCGATCTGCACAAGCAGTACAGCATCACGTGGGCCGCCAACAACGGCTTGATGACCCACTCGATTACGCGGGATCTGCTCGATTTGATGCGGGATTCCGGCTGCCTGGGATTCAAAATCGGCGTCGAGTCGGGCAACGCCCAGATGCTCCGCCGCATCCGTAAGCCGGGCTCGCTGGAGTCGTTCGCCAACGTCGCGGATATGCTTCAGGACTATCCCGAGCTGTTCGTGGGCGGCAATTACATCATCGGCCTCTTCGGCGAGGAGACCTTCGCCCAGATGATGGAGACTTTCTCTTTCTCCGTCCGGCTGAACCTCGACTGGTCCTCGTTCACGGTCTTCCAATTCACGAGCAAGCCCACGGCGGTCGCGGAGAACCTCAAGACCGACGGCGCCGGGGCCACCGATTTCATTCCCGGCAAGGACAGTCCCAACCGCGAGATCCAGGACGACCGGAGCCTGCCTCTGGGGCCGGACGTCTTCTCGATCTGCCGCGACGTCGTGCCGTCGCGGGCGATGGTCAAGAACATCTGGCTGACGTTCAATCTCCTGGGCAACTACATCGGCAACAAGAACTTGAAGCCCGGCGGCCGGCCGGAGAAGTTCGTCGCGTGGTTGGACGCTGTCCGTGTGGCTTATCCGAAGAACCCCTACATGCTGCTCTTCTCCGGATTGGGCCGGATTCTCATGGGCGAGTCGGATCGGGCGGGATCTCTTCTGACGAACGCCAGAGCCATCGTGGACGCCTCCGCGAACTGGCAGTACCGTTTCGCCCAGTTTGGATTGGATGAATTGCTGAAGAAGATCCCTGAAGAACCGCGTGAACTCCAGGACCGTTTGGCGGGCATCTGGGACGGTTGTGTCCCGTCGACGTCGCCGGAAGCGGGAGTTCGTGGTGGAACGCTGATGGAAGGGTGTGAGTCGCTCGTATGACGAAACCGAAGATCTATGTGGTTCAGTTCGGCACCGGCGCCAGCATCAATCTGCTGCCGCTGGCTGCCGGCCAGCTCTATTCGCGATTGCGGGTCGACGACGTGATTGTGGATCAGTTCGACCTGCCTGAGATCATCTTCCGGCGTCCTCGCGATCCGGGGGAGTTCGCTTCGCAGTTGCAGGACGTGGCTGTGATCGGTTTTTCGTGCTTCCTCTGGAACGTCACGGCCAGTCTCCAGGCGGCCAGGTCCGTGCGGGAACGGTTCCCGAACGCCCTGATCGTGCTGGGAGGGCCGTCCATTCCGAAGGACCCCGACTTCTCGGAGCCGTTCATTCGGAACAACCCCTTCATCGATGTGATCGGCTGCGGAGAGGGGGAAGAGGTCTTCGTCGCTCTGTGCCGGAGCCGCCTGGAGGGCCGTTCGTTCGACGACGTGCCCGGGATCATCATCCACGACCGGGCCACCGGGCAGATCCGAAGAACCGGGCCGGAGAAGCTTCCCGCGATGGAGAGCCTGTCTTCGCCGTATCTCGACGGAACCTTCGACTCGATCTACTCGAAACATGCAGACGAGTTTTCCGGGATCATCTGGGAGACCAACCGGGGCTGTCCCTACCGATGCGCCTACTGCACGTGGGGCAATCTCCCTTCGCACCGGATTCGCGAGAAGCCTATGGAGCAGGTGCGAGCGGAAGTGGAGTGGGTGGGACGCAACGGGATCCGCTACATCGCCATGTCGGACGCCAACTTCGGCATCCGTCAGCGGGACCTGGAGGTCGCGAACCTGCTGGCCGAGTGCAAACGCACCTACGGCGTGCCCAACTTCGTCTCCGTGAGCTGGGTGAAGAACTCGCACGAGAACGTGCTCAAGATTGCGGACATTTTCAGCCGCTGTGGCATCGGCTACCGGGTGACGCTCTCGCTGCAGAGCCTGAACCAGGATGTGGTCAAGGCGGTGAACCGCCTGAACATCAAGAAGAGCGACTACGAGGAGATCCGCAAGGTCTACCATCGCAGACGGTTGTTCTCCTACACGGAACTGATTCTCGGCCTGCCCGAGGAGACGCGGGAAAGCCTCCTGGCCGGAGTCGAGGAGTCGCTCAGCGACAGCGTCTACGATCAGCTCTACATCTATCCGTGTTTGCTCTTCCCCAACACGGCGCTGGCCTCCAAGCAGTATCGCCAGCAGTACGCCATCGAATCGGCGACGGTGTGGAACCGCTACACCAAGAACAAGGAATTCGAGCGGATCGAGGAGCAGGTGGAGATCGTCACCGGCACGAAGAGCATGCCCCGGGACGAGTGGCGCGACACGTTCGTGCTGGCCTACTGCACGCTGGCGCTTCATGACAGCCGGCTCGCCTTCTTCGTTCTGAAATACCTCAAACGCAAGTATGGGGTCCGCATCACGGATCTGATCGTATACGTGCGGGATCAGGCGACGCAGGGGGATTTTCCGGTGCTTCGAGAGTCCTTCCGCAAGCTCATGTGGACCGCCGAGCGGGTGCAGAAGGAGGGGGCCTCCCATCTGATCGAACCCGAAGCGTTCGATGGCGTTCCGTTCGATCCGCCGGAGGGCACGTTCCTCGATCTGATGATGAAGAAAGGGGCGTTCTACCGCGAGTTCTTCACGATGGTCGTATCGCATCTGGCCGACCGAGGCATCGCGGCCGACATGGACGAGCTTCGCGATCTGTTCCGATTCCAGGATGTGGTTATGGCCCACCCGAACGGGCCGCGATCCGACGCCGTACGATTGGAATACAACTGGGTCGAATACTTCGCGCCTGCGTTCCATCTGCCCGGCTCGGAACTGGAGAGGCAGGAACGAATCTATCGCGTCGTGGACGCGCACCCCTGCGACGGCGATCCCAAGAAGTATCTCGCAGGCCACTTCGACGTTCGCGGCGTGCCCGCCTTCAACGAACTGCACGATGAAGAAGGACGGAAGGTGTTCCCCCTGATGAGGACGCCGGGCGAGGAGACCGTTGAAGACTCGCTCGCCGAGAAGGAGGCCGTGGCCTCGTGACCAGACAAGGAGCCCAGATGAATACGCAATCCGCCTCGTTGACGCCGGAATTGATCGAGAAGTACAGCGTCCAGGGGCCTTACTACACGAGCTACCCGACGGGCCGGCAGTGGACCGGCGAGTTCGGAGCGGAGGATTTTCGTCGCGGCCTGGAGGAGTTGGTCCGGAGCGATCCGAATGTGCCGTTGTCCTTGTATCTGCACATTCCGTTCTGCAAGAGACGGTGCCGCTTCTGCTTCTGTTTCGCCGAGGTCACTCGAAGCCGGGAGAAGATCGACGAATTCCTCGGGGTTCTCTTCCAAGAGATTCAACTCGTTCGACGGTTGTTCGATTCGCTCGGCATCGAGCCGAATTTTCGGGAGATTCACCTCGGCGGCGGGTCGCCTTCCTATCTGGAGATCGACCAGCTCAAGACGCTGATCGAGCATCTTCGCCCGCTCGTGGACGTCGCGTCGTTGGACGAATTCACCCTGGAGACCGACGCCATCACCGTCACCAGCGACAAGTTGCTGCAATGTCGCGATCTGGGCATCAGTCGGCTCTCTTTCGGGATCCAGGATTTCGACGAACAGGTTCAGCGAGCCATCGGCAGGGTTCAGTCGCCCGAGTTGATCGCCTCGCTGATGACGCCCGATGTCCGGCGGAGTTTCCACGGCGTCAACTTCGATCTGATGTACGGATTGCCTTTTCAGACGCGGCAGAGCTTCCGCGAGACGATCGCCAAGGTGGTCGATCTGTCGCCCTCGCGGGCCGCGATCTACAGCTATTTTCACATGCCCGAGATGTATCCCAACCAGGGCCCGATTCAACAGGCGGATCTGCCCGGGACGGCGGAGAAGGCTCTCATTTTCGCCGATGCTGTTGAAGCGTTCGTCCGAAACGGATACGAGTTCATCGGCATCGACCACTTCTCCCGGCCGGGCGACGACCTCGCAAGGGCCAAAGATGTCGGCACGCTCCTTCGTCACTTCATGGGCTACACCGCAGGGCGCACGCCGCACCTGATCGGCCTGGGACCGACGAGTATCTCCGGCTTCGGCGATTGCTACGCCCACAACACCTACTCGATGGATGAGTATCGTCAGGCGATCCAGGCCGGGAGGTTGCCTCTGCTGCGCGGATACCGCATGACGGAGGACGACAAGATCCGGTGGGCCGTCATCTCCCGGTTCCTCGCATACATGTCCGTCGAGTTCCGCGACCTCGACGAGCGGTTCGGGATCGACTGCCGATCCTACTTTGCCGACGAGCTGGCAGGCCTTGAGTCATTCGTTGACGACGGGCTGGTGGAATGGACCGACGACGGCTTCCGGGCGACGGCGCTCGGCGTGTTCTTCGCTCGCCACGTGTGCGCCCGATTCGACCGATATGCCCCGGTGGACGGCCGGGCCAAGAAGAACCAATTCGTCCCCGCGATTCAACGGGGTCAGTGCTGATTTGGCCATTATGAAAAAGAAACTTGTTCTCGTGTATCCGAATCAACGTTGGTTGAAGGATGATATCGTCACGACCTGGAGGCTGGATCCCCGCACGCTGGCTGTGATTGCGGCGGTGGTGCGCGATGTCGTCGATGTGGAGATCCTCGACGCCAATGTGGACAATCTGCCGCCGGAGAAGTTCCGCGAGGCGCTTGCGTTGCGACAGCCGGACTATGTGGGCATTTCCCTGCTGACGACCGAGTATGCTCCCATCCTTTACCAGGCGGCCGACCTCGTCAAGGAGATCAATCCGTCGATCGTGGTGATCGCGGGCGGGGTGCACGTGACCCTGCACTACGACGAAGCGATCGCCCATCCTTCGATCGATTACTGCTGCCGTGGCGAAGGCGAGCACGTGCTCCGCGAGTTGCTGCTCCACCTTCAAGGCCAGGGGCCGCGGCCGAGCGTGGGACTGGTGTACCGGGACGGCGGCCACGTCGTCGTTCAGGAGAAGGCGGTCGTGGAGGATCTTGCGGCGCTTCCGTGGCCCGCCTACGATCTGATCGACTTCCAGAAATACTGCGAAACGGACGCCCGGCAGGGAGCCAACCGGTTCCCGGAACTGCCCGGCATGGCGATGCTGATCTCGCGGGGTTGTCCCTACCACTGCTCGTTCTGCCAGGTGGCCAGCATCTCGGGACGCCAGGCCCGCGTTCGCGATCCTGCCGATGTGGTCAAGGAAATTCAATTCGTCCAGGACCGCTACGGCATCCGCTCGATCACGTTTTTCGACGATAACTTTTTCGTGCCGGTCAAGGCGATGAAGGAATTCCTGCGGCTGATGGTCCGGGAGAACGTGGGCATCAAATGGCAGGCGGCCGGCGCGGCGATCTGGGTGCTCGACGACGAGTTCCTCGATCTGATGCAGCAATCGGGCTGCATCGGCGTCACGGTGGCGCTCGAGTCGGGCGTCGAGCGGGTGCTTCACAACATCGTCAACAAGCCGATCGAACACATCGACCAGATGCCGGAGAGGATCGACCGGATTCATCAGAGGGGGATCTGGGTGGCCGCCAACTTCATCATCGGCCTGCCCGGCGAGACGTGGGAGGAGATCCGTCAGACGGTGCGATTCGCCGAGGTGTGTCGTGCGGACTATGTGAAGTTCTACGTTGCGGTCCCCCTGCACGGCACCCGCATGTACGAGATGGCCAGGGAGATGGGCGTGCTCGGCGACGTGGACGGCAAGACGACTGTGGACTG
>CALMMH010000280.1 GCA_937868145.1 uncultured Phycisphaerales bacterium | reverse complement strand
GGGGCCGCGAGTCGAGGCCAAGAAGAAGCAGATCGACGAGCGAATCATCTCCGGGTTCTCTCGGGTGATTGCCGCGGGCATTTCCAAGGGATCGATCAACGACGTCGATCCGGTCATGGCCGCGAAGTGTCTGCACTACTCGCTGGAAGGGTTGATCCTGGCCGCGGTCGGCGAATTGCAGCCGGCGGACGTGAAAGCGGATCTCGAAAAAATCGAGGCGGTGTTTTTCAAAGGGCTCGCCAAACCATAGGAGGTGAATGTGACGCGCAACACAGGGCGGCGACTGACGCTGCCGTTTGTCATTCTGGTGCTCGTGGCCGGCTGCCGGTCGTACGACGGCGTCAAGATCCGTCGCGAACATGCCGCCGGGTATCCCGCGGCGTTCCGCGAAAAGACCGACGAGGCTCTTTTGCAGCGGCAGACGTTGGGCCTAGAGGATTGCATCGCCATTGCGATGGCGAACAACCTCGAGGTGCGAACCGCCGGGATTGAAAAGCGAATCGCCAAACTCGACCGGCGAATCGCCTTCGCGAACTTCCTGCCTGTGGTGAGCCTGGACTATTCGTCCTATCAGTTCGATCCGGAGATCTCGCTGCCGCTGTCGGACGACACGACCGTGCGGATCGACGACGTGCAGAGCCTGCTGTGGAGTGCGAGCGTGTCGGTCTTCAACCCGGCGACCTGGTTCCTCTACGGCATGCACACCCGCGGCGAGGAGATCGCCGACCAGATCGTCTTATACACCAAACAGATGACCGCTCTGCAGGTGACGATGCTGTACTTTCAGTGTCTGACGTTGGAGCAGGCCGAGCGGTCGCTGACGGCCGACGTGGAGGCCGCGGAGGCCCTCCACGTCCAAGTCGCCGCCCTCGAACAGGAAGGTCTCGTCAGCGGCTGGCAAACGGGCCAGGCCGAGGTCTACACGCGGGCTCGGCAAGCCGAGCTGGCCCGCACCCGGCGAGTCCACAAGCAGACGATGTCGGCTCTGATGGCGGCCATGGGGCTCGCGCCCTTGACGGAAATCACGCTGGCTCCGCAGACGCCTCTGGAACCGCCGGGGGGTTCGACGGAGGATTTGATCCTGGAGGCGATGCTGAACCATCCCTCGATGCGCATCGCGGACCGGAAGATCGCCATCGAGAAGGAGAAGGTGAAGATGGCGATCGCGGACTTCCTGCCGGTGCTGGGGGCGTTCGCGTATCATCCGGACTCGCTCGACTCGTCCATCCTGCCGTCGAACCAATGGGCCTACGGCATCGCCGGCACGCTGACGTTGTTTGACGGATTCGCCAACATCAACGAGTACAAAGCCGCAAAGGAACGCCGGGAGGAGTCGTTCATCGCCCGCGAGCAGACGGCGTTGACGTTGATGCTCGAAGTCATCAAAGCCCGGCAGAATCTCGAAACGGCCGTCGACCAGTTGGATCTGGCCGAGCGGTCGTTGGGCGTCGCGACGCGGCGGTATACCGAGAAGATCGAGCAGTGGAAAGAAGGCCTGGTCAACTCGGCGGATTTGCTCAAAGAGGCCGCCCAACAGGCCAATGCACAGATGCAGGTTCTGGCCGCGCGATTCCAGCACCAGGTCGCGACGGCCACGCTGTTGAATGTGATGGGAAAGACCGAGACCGACGACGAGGACAAGGACAAGAAACATGAAGGCTGATCGTGAAGACATTGCCCGTGGAAGCCGACTCAAACGGATAGCAGGATATGTCGGGGGACTGGTTCTGATTGCCGCTCTGGCGATAGCGGCCCGCGTGTTGTACGCTCAGCCGGCCAGCGAACCGCCCACGGAGGCCGCCAAGCCGAGCGACGGGAGGCGAGTGTCCGTGATGGTCAAGCCCGCCGCGATGCGGCAGTTCAATCGAAGCGTTCTCGTTCAGGGCAACGTCGAAGCGAAAAACTGGGCCATGGTCTCGCCGCGGGTCGGCGGCGCGATCGAGGCTGTTTTCGTCGACGAAGGCGACGTCGTGGTTGCGGGACAGACCCAGCTCTTCGCCGTCGATCAGGCGAATCTCGATAAGGCAGTGCAGATCGCCGAGAACGCAGTGGCCGTGGCGCGTTCCTCTACGAAGGAGAAAGAGGCGAGCCTCGAACGGGTTGAGGTGGACCTGCACAAGGCCTCGCTGGATTACGAGCGGTTCGCCCGGCTGCGAGAGAAGGACGCGGTCACGGTCGACGCCTTCGAGCAGCAGGAGTCTCGATACCTGCAACTGGTGGCTACCGCCAAGCACGCGCGGACGCTCGTGGAGTTGTCAAAGTCCGAGGAGCGTCAGGCCGAGGCCTCGCTCGAAATCGCCAGGAAGAATCTCACCGACGCCGTCGTCGTCGCCCCCATCAGCGGCACGATCAGCCGGCGGCTCCACGAGCCCGGCGAAATGGCCAGCCCGGGCAGTCCCATCCTGCGGATCGACGACCCGTCCGTCGTGGAGATCGCGGCGTTTCTACCGGTGCAACACTACTCGGATGTGACCCTCGGCCGGACTGCAATGAACGTCAGGGTGGGCGAGACGGAACTCAAGGACCTCGTCGCCTCCTATCGGAGCCCCACGGTCAATTCCAAGCTCAGGACGTTCGAGGTCAAATGCCTGGTGAAAGATCCGTCGGCGGGGATCGTGCCCGGCGCCATGGCCAACATCGTCTTCGTATTCGAAACCCGCCGCGGCTTGGGCGTTCCGTCTTCGTCCATCCAGGACCGTGCGGGCAAGTCGGTCGTCTTTGTCGTCCGAGACGGCGCCGCGGCGCAGGTCGCTGTCACGCCGGGCATCGAGGCCGACGGCTGGACCGAGATCGGCCAGACCGAGGTGCAGGAGAACGATTCGGTCGTGACCCTCGGGCAGAACATGCTCGAACAAGGCGCCCTGGTCGAGGTGCAGCAGGAGGAGAAGTAATGTTCTTATCCGATTCATCCATCCGCCGGCCGGTGGCGATGACCAGCCTGATCCTCGGCCTGACCCTGCTGGGTCTGAACGCGTATCGCAAGCTGGGCCTGGAGCTGATGCCCAAGATGGACGTGCCGTACATCACGGTCACCACCATCTATCCCGGGGCCAGCCCCGAGCAGATCGAGACGGACGTCGCCAAGCGGATCGAGGACCAGATGGTCACGCTCGACGGGCTCAAGCACGTCAGCTCCGCCTGCATGGAGAACGTTTGTCAGACCCTGTTGGAATTCGAGCTCAACGTGGACGTGGACATCGCGGCCACCGACGTGCGGGAGAAGCTCGACCTGATTCGTGCGGACTTTCCGGTGGACGTGGAGGACCCCAAGATCCTCAAGTTCGATATCAACGCCCAGCCCATTATCCACATGGCGCTGACGGGAGATGTCTCGCTTGACGAGTTGTACGACTATGCGGACAACGCGTTGCGAGACCGCATCACCGTGATCGCCGGCGTGGCCAACGTCGATCTGGTCGGCGGGGCCAAGCGCGAGGTCCACGTCCTGCTGGACCGGGAGAAGCTGGCCGCCAAGGGCCTCTCGAGCCTGAACGTCGTCGAGGCAATTCAAAAGGCGGTGCGAACCATCCCCAGCGGCCGTCTGAGCGACAATGGGCGCGAATACTCGGTGAAATTCGACGCCGAGTACAAGCAGGTCCCCGAGATCGGCACGCTCGAAGTGGCAAATGAGCACGGTCAGCGATGCTACATCCGCGACGTCGGCCGGGTCGTGATGACGACGGAGGAATTGCGCCAGAAAGCCGCGGTGGACGGGCGGCCCTGCGTGTACATCAAGGTCGTCAAGAAGGCCGAGGCCAACGCGGTGAAGGTGGTCAACAGCGTCAAGGCGGCAGTGGACAAGTTGAACGAGCAACTGCCCGGCGGCATGGAGCTGGTCTGGGTCACCGACGACGGGCGCTTCATCGAGGCTTCCGTCCAGAGCGCCTGGAGCAACGTCGGGCAAGGGATCCTGCTGACCGCGGCGATCCTGTTCTTCTTCCTCTACAACGTCCGCGCCACGCTCGTGGTCGCGATCACGATGCCGCTGACGGTCGTCATCAGCCTGTTCTTCATGCAACTGGCGGGCTACACGCTCAACACGTCGACGCTGATCTCCATCGGCCTGTCGATCGGCATTCTCGTGACCAACTCCATCGTCGTCCTGGAGTCCATCGTCTCGCGGCTGAAAGCCACAGGCGATCCGAAGGAGGCTTCGCGACTGGGGGCCAAGGAGGTCACCGTCGCGGTTCTGGCCAGCGCCGGGACAAACATCGTCGTGCTGTTCCCGATCGCGATGATGGGCAGCATCGTCGGGCAATTCATGAGGCCGCTGGCCTGGACCATGCTCATCATGACCGCGGTGTCTCTGTTCATCTCGTTCACGCTGACGCCGATTCTGTGCGCGGTCCTGCTCAAACCCTCCGACGGCCGGCAACAAGGCGTTCTCCATCGGATGGAGACGGGATTCAATCGCGTCCTGGATCGCGTCATCGCCGGCTACCGCGCGGTGCTCTCATTCAACGAAAGACACCGCATGGCGGCGATCGCCGTCCTCGTGCTCACCGCCGCGATGCTCGTTCACGCGATGTCCCTGGGCGGCCGGGTCGGGTTCGGCTTCACCCCCAACACGGACCAGGCTCGCGTCTACGTCAAACTGGAGTATCCCACGTCGTACAATCTGGACCGGACGATCCAACGGGTGCGCTTCGTCGAGGAGCGGCTCAAGGATGTGCCCGAGCTCAAGCACGTGCTCAGCGCCATCGGCAAGGTCGAAGGCGTGATCGGACAATCCACGGAGGGCGTTTATCTCGCCCAGTTGCTGTTGACCTTCTCCGAGCGGGACGAACGCACCCTCACAATCGAGGATCTCCAGACCGAAATCAGGAAGTGTCTGGCCGGCTATCCCGAATGCATCATCACGGTCACCCAACCCGCGATCATCGGCGGACAGAACCAGGACATCGAACTGCTGATCGCCGGGGACGAATTGACGACTCTCAACCGGTTGGCGGTCGACACGCAGACTCGCGCGGGCCGGATCCAGGGGATCAAGGACATGGACACGACCGTTCGCCCGGGCAAACCCGAGATCGCCATTGTGCCCAAGTGGGCCACCCTGGCGGACCTCGACATCCCGGCGGTTAGTCTCGGCATGGTCCTGCGGGCCAACCTCGAAGGCCTGGAAGCCGGGACCTTCAAACGCGGCGACCGCAACTACGACATCGTCGTCGAACTGGAAGACGAGCCGGGCCGGGACCAGGTCGAGCAGTTCCTGTTCCCCGGGACTCCCGGCCAACCGATTCTCCTGTCGAACCTGGCCCAGATTGAAAACCGCGTCGCGCCCGTTCAGATCACCCGGCAGGACAAACGCCGCGTCACCAAGGTGTTCGCCAACCTCAAGCCCGAGCTGGCGCTGGGCAACGCAGTCAAACAGATCACCGAGACCATCGATTCCGACGTGCCTTTCCCGCCGGGGTATGACTCCTGGTTCTCCGGCATGTACGAGAGAATGGCCGAGGCGGTGGCCGCCTTCGGCGAGGCGGGCCTGATGGCCATCATTCTGGTGATCCTGAGCCTCGCGGCGATCCTCGAATCGTACAAGCAGCCGTGGTTGATTCTCGTGACGGTCCCGCTGGGCTTGATCGGCGTGATGTGGTCGCTGGCCCTAACGGGCGAGAGCATGTCGATCTTCGTGCTCATGGGCATGGTCATGATGGTCGGCATCGTCGTCAACAACGCGATCCTGATCGTGGACGGGTTCAACGTGCACGTTCGCCAGGGCGTCCCTCGTCACAAGGCGATGATTACGGCCTCCTGCGAGCAGTTCCGCCCGGTCGTCATGATCACCCTGGCGGCCGTTCTCGGAATGCTTCCTCTGGCCACCAGCCGGGGGATCGGCGCCGAACTGCGGACCGGCGTGGGCATCGCCTCCGTCGGCGGCATTCTCATCTCCGGCATTCTCACGCTCGTCGTGGTCCCGATTCTCTACGACCTGACGACGCGAAAGGCCGGCAAGCATTGAAAGGACAATCGTCATGTTCACAAAACCGGATCTTTCTCTCCTGGAGCCCTATCTGAGCTTCGAGCAGTTGGAATGGGCGGACCTTATCCACTTGGGCGATGATTTTCTGGCCATGGTGGAAGCGACGAACGCCATCGAGAGTTTCCGATATCTGCTCGCCGATCTGCAGCACAGCCCGGGCAAACCCCTGGCTCTGTGCGGCACAAGCCGCAGCTTCTCGCCGGAACGGTGCAACGCATTGCTCCGGAGTCTGATCCG
>CALMMH010000279.1 GCA_937868145.1 uncultured Phycisphaerales bacterium | reverse complement strand
GTCCCCGGCGGCCGGTCGTTGTCCCATCTCCAAGTACGCAAAAGCCGGATGAGCCGAATTTGAGTCCCGTCCTCGCCAATGTATTCCTGCACGATGTCCTGGACCTGTGGTTCGCCAAGAAGTACCGACCGCAGGCCCGCGGCGACTGTCACCTGGTGCGCTATGCGGATGATTTCCTCTGCCTGGTGCAGGAGGAGCAGGACGCCAAGGCCCTGGCGCCCGCCCTGCGGGAGCGGTTTGCGAAGTTCGGGTGGCAACTGCACCCGGACAAGACGCGGGTGATCCGGATGGATCGTCGGGCCATGGTGCAAGTGCGGGACTCCGACGTACCTGCGGCGCAATTGAGTTTGTGTCTTACGGGCGATTGTCATAGAATAGACTCGTGCGTGGAACGTAGCCAGGTGGACATTGAGCGAGAGTCTTCGCCATGCAAGAGAACTCAGTGAACGACGAGTCGTTTCGATCCACCCAGTTCGCTACGACTCGCTGGACCATGGTGGTCGCCGCGGGGCAGAAGGACTCTCCGGTTGCCCGACAGGCCATCGAGTTTTTATGTCAGAGGTATTGGTCTCCCCTGTATTTCTACCTCCGCCGACGCGGGTTCGATGCGTCGCAGGCGGAGGATTTCGTGCAGGGGTTCTTCGCGCACCTACTGGAAAAGCGGGGACTGGAAAGCGTCAAGCCACAGAAGTACAAGTTCCGGTCGTTCCTGCTCGCGTGTCTGAAGAACTTCGTGGCCGATGAGTGTCGTCGGGCCCGACGGGAACGGCGAGGCGGCGGAAAATGCATCCTGTCGCTGGAATTCGAACAGGCGGAGACCCGCTACTCGCTTGAACCTGCGGATCAACCGTCCGCCGACAGGCTCTTCGATCAATCCTGGGCGATGACCATCATCGAGCGAGCGATGGAGACGATCCATCGCGAGTACGCCGAGGCGGGCAAGGGCGAACTCTTCGAGCAGTTGAAGGGTCATATTTCGACCGAGCCGGAGCCATGTCTCTACCGCCAGATTGGGGATCGTCTGAACATGAGCGAGGGAGCGCTCAGAGTGGCTGCATACCGGCTTCGGCGGCGATTGCGCGAACTGATTCGCAGCGAGATCGCCGAGACGGTGACGACGTCCGAGCAGCTTGAAGAGGAGATTCGGGACCTGTTCGACGCATTTTCGCCGTAAGGCGTTTCCGGGAGGCGAGGCGACGATTTCCCGATGACGCGGCGCGATCGTGAGAATCACGCTGATTCGTGTAACGCCGAGACGGTTTTGCCGTAGACAATACGGTGACGGACGTGATTCAACCACGGGGGCTGGAGATGGTCATGAGCCAACAGAGGCAGTGTCCGCGGTGCGGCGGCGTCCTCCTGAGCGGCACGCTGGAAGGACAGTGCCCCCGATGTATCCTGCAACTTGCCACGGCTCCAGAGGCTGACGACGGCGACGCCCACGGACTGTCGGTCCCGCTGGACGGGCCGGGCACGGTGATTGGGGCATACACGCTTATCGAGAAGATCGGTGAAGGGGGCATGGCGGTCGTCTACATGGCCGAGCAGGAGAAGCCGTTGCGCCGGCGGGTTGCCCTGAAGATCATGAAGCTCGGCATGGATACCCGCCAGTTTGTTGCCCGTTTCGATGCCGAACGACAGGCCTTGGCCATCATGGACCATCCGAACATTGCCCTGGTGTTCGATGCTGGCGCTACAGAGATGGGACGTCCCTACTTC
>CALMMH010000278.1 GCA_937868145.1 uncultured Phycisphaerales bacterium | reverse complement strand
AGCGGCGCCGTCGACGACCGCCTGCTTGTCCTTGCTCAGATACACCTGGTGCGACGCAGCGTTGTGTCCGGCGCGCCAGCTCAGGGTCACTTGCGGGGCGACGCCCGTCGCGTCGACAGCCGGCGACGGCTCGCGGGCGGCCATCGGAACCGCGAAGAACCGCACCTCGCTCAGGCTGTACTGAGGCATGATGCCGCCCCAGTTGTCCTGAACCGTCAGCCTGACGTACCGGGCCGAGATCTGGCCGAACTCGACGATCGTGTTCGCCGCATAGTCGTCCTGGCCGGTGGCCTGGGCCAGTTCGAAATCGCCCAGAGTCGTCCAGGACTCGCCGTCCATCGAGTATTCGATCGTGGCGTTCTTGACGCCGAGCCCGATGATGGGCTCCAGTGCCTGGTTGGAGTTCCACACGAGCATCTTGTCCAGCGAACAGGTCTTGTCGAATTGCCACTGAATCCAGGTCGGCTGCGGGCCATTCTTGTTGCTCAGCCACATGTCCGCAAGACCCACAGAATGCCCATCGCCATCGCTCAGGCCGGAACCGTTGATGGTTTTCTCGGGCTGCACGTCTGCGGAGCTGGAGCTCGAGGCTGTGGCCGTGATGCGGCTGCCCTCGATCGGATAAGAGAACGGCTCGGCCGTGAAGGACCAGACTTCGCCTTTGAAGACGGTCAGATCGGGAGCGGCGTTCACTTCGTCGACTCGCCAGTAGTAGGTTTGGCCGTACTCGAGAAGCCCCTCGGGATCATACGTGGGATCCGTCACGCTCGCAGTGGGCTCGGTGGCGTTGGCGACCTCCTCGGCGGAAGTGCCGAGGTAGACGTTATGGGTCGCGGCGAACTCGCTCGCCGTCCAGCTCAGGGACGCATCCCGCGGCACGTCGGTGGCTCCATCGGCGGGAACCGGCTCGGTGGCCAGCGTCGGCACAGGCAGACCCGCCATGATCGCCGCAATCTCGTCGGCGGTCAGGGCCCGGGTGAAGAGCGACACGTCGTCCAACGCGCCGGTCATTCTGCGGGCCGCCTGGCCGGAGGTCCCGTCGCCGCCCAGGTAAATATTGGCGTTCCAGTCCACGGAAGCGTGCGAGGCCGTATTGACGGCCGCCTGAACGCCGTTGAGGTAGAAGACCGCCTTGTCGGACTGGACCGTCACGGCGGCGAAGCTCCACTCATTGTTCACCACATACGCGCCGCTGCGATAACTCCAGGAGGTCGAGGCGTCGCCCCAGTGGTAAGCCAACTGGTAGTCGGCCAGCACGTTGAGGCCTGTGGCGCTGCCGCGGGTCATCATGACCGCCGCCCAGTCCGGCTGCGCGCCGTACGGCTTGATCCAGCCGGCCATGGTGGCCTGCGTCATCGTGATATTGACAGCCGGAATCTCGATCAGAGTGGGGATGGTCAGTTCGACCGCGCTGCCGTGGACGCCTTCCACCCAGACCGGGCTGCCGTTGACGAAGGTCCCGTTGTTTCCGTTGGGGGACGCATCGGCGACCACGCTGCCTGCGCCCTCGTCGCACGCCCACCAGCCGACGATGGCCGGGTCAGCAAGCGGATCAAAACCGCCAGAAGCCGCATGCCCCAGGAACAGGGCTGCCAACGCAACCAGCACGACCAAACCACTGCGGTACTGCCACATAGAACTCTTCCTTCACATGAAACTGATCTTACTTCTTGAAAGCAGACGACGCGGGGAAATGGATGGAACGAGGTCCACAAGGAACTTGGCGACACCCCCATCCTTCGTCACGATCGCAGCATCAAATGAGGCAAACAAAGTTACCATGCACAATCTTGCCTATTATGCCAAACAAGAATGCGATCTGCAACCGCCTTTTTCGGACATTGAAGAGGTTGCTTGCATGCGAAAGACAAGTCGCCCCGAGAGT
>CALMMH010000277.1 GCA_937868145.1 uncultured Phycisphaerales bacterium | reverse complement strand
GCCAAGTGGCAAATCCCCACGACCGATCCGACTCTGACGACGATTGTCCCCGGCGGCTGTCTTTTGATCTGGGCGGATGGGGACACCGAAGCCGAAGGCCTGCACGCGGGTTTCAAGCTCAGTTCCGGCGGAGAGGAACTGCGCTTGTTCGATGTCGACGGCGCGACTCTGATCGATCGCTTGGCCTTCCCGGAACTGTCTTCAGATGTCGCCTATGGACGGTATCCCGACGCCGGAGAGGACTTGCAGTACTTCACCTCGCCGACGCCGGGAACGGCCAACGCAGAAGGCTACGAGGGGCTGGTCGGCGCCGTCGCATTCAGCCGGACGCGAGGATTCTACGATGCCCCCTTCTCTGTCACCCTCTCCACGGACACGTCTGAGACGCAGGTCTACTACTCGCTGGACGGCGAACTGCCCGGCCAAATGGGAACTCGAACGGTCACGGGCACGCTCTATACGGAGCCCATCAACATCAGCAAGACCACGTGTCTGCGGGCTGTAGCGACTCGCCAGGGGTGGAAGTCGTCGGCGGTTTACACGCAGACGTACATCTTCGTGAGCGATGTGGTCACGCAATCGTCTACCGGAAACAAACCCGGCGAGAACTGGCCCAATCCGCAGGTTTCGAGCGGCGGTTGGGGAGGCTGGGGCGGAAGCAGCGCCCAGGTCATCGACTACGGCATGGACCCGGACATCGTGAACGACGCGCGGTACAAGGACCTGATGGAGGATGCGCTGCTGTCGATCCCTTCGCTTTCGCTGGTGACGCCGTTGGCCAACCTGTTCAATTCGAGCACGGGGATCTATGTCAATGCCCTGCAGGACGGCATCGCGTGGGAGCGTCCGGTCTCGATGGAGCTGATCTATCCGGATGGGACCGAAGGATTCCAGATCGACGCGGGTCTGCGGATTCGCGGAGGCTACGGCCGCGGTGGCGACAACGCCAAGCACGCATTCCGGCTCTTCTTCCGGGCCGAGTACGGCGTGTCCAAGCTGAAATACCCCCTGTTCGGCGACGAAGGGGTCGATGAGTTCGACAAGGTGGATCTGCGAACCGAGAGTAACTACTCGTGGGCCTTCAAAGGCAGTTCGGGCGACGACAACGGCGGCAAGAACACCCTGCTGCGCGATGTCTTTTCCCGCGACCTGCAGGGGGCGACGGGCCAACCCTATACGAGGAGCCGGTATTACCATCTCTATCTCGATGGACAGTATTGGGGAGTATACCAGACCCAGGAACGCTCCGAGGCCCGCTTTGCGGCGTCGTACTTGGGGGGCAACAGCGAGGACTACGATGTGGCCAAGGTCAACGCCGGTCCCGGGGCGCCCTATACGATTGAGGTGACGGACGGCACTCTGGACGCCTACAACCGACTCTGGCAGGCTGCCAACCAGGGGTTCAGCGCAGATGCGGCGTACTACAAGGCGCAGGGACTCAACCCGGATGGCACTGCCAACCCCGCCTACGAGCGGCTTCTCGATGTTGATAGCGTGATTGACTACATGATCTGCACGTTCTACGTCGGCGACCTCGACGCTCCCATCTCGAGTTTCCTCCAGAACAGTCGGCCGAACAACTTCTACGCCGTCTACAATCACACAGACCCCGATGGCTTCAAGTTCTTCCGCCACGATTGCGAGCACACGATGTTCAACGTGAACGAGAACCGCACCGGTCCCTATTCGGCCGGCTCGCAGTCGCAGTACTTCAATCCGCAGTGGCTGCACCAGCAGCTCGCGGCCAACGCGGAATACAAGATGCGTTTTGCGGACCATGTGTACAGGCACTTCTTCAACGACGGCCCCATGACGCCGCAAGTCGCGGCGGGCCTCCTGACGGCTCGCAAGGACACCATCGATCTGGCCATCATCGCGGAATCCGCCCGCTGGGGCGACGCCAAGGTCGCCAAGGCGCGAACCAAGGACGACGACTGGCTTCCCCAGGTCAACTTCCTGCTCAACGACTATTTCCCCAAGCGGACGGACATCGTTCTGGGCCAGCTCAAAGCCAAAGGCTGGTATCCAAGCATCGAAACGCCGGCCTTCAATCAGCACGGCGGAGCGGTTGCGAAGGGGTTCGACCTGACCATGACGGCGGTCTTTGGGGACGTTTACTACACCACTGACGGCACAGACCCGCGCCTGCCGGGCGGGGCCATCAATACCGCGCACGCGACGAAGTACACCGGGCCTGTCACGTTAACCGAGTCCACTCGTATCAGAGCCCGGGCGTTCTACGGCATCTGGAGCGCGGTCCATGAGGCGGTTCTTGCCGTCGGACCGGTCGCCGAGGGTCTGCGGATCAGCGAGTTCATGTACCACCCGGCCGAGACAGGCAATCCGGATGATCCCAACACCGAGTTTGTCGAGCTGACAAATGGGGGGGCCGAACCGATTCGGCTTGAACTGGTGCGATTCACCAACGGCATCGACTTCACGTTCCCCGGTGTTGAACTGTCGCCCGGCGTCTGCTGCCTGGTTGTCAAGGATGCCATTGCCTTCGAGACCCGATATGGCTTGGGATTGCCTGTCGTCGGCGAATATGCCGGCTCGCTCGCCAACGAGGGCGAGAAGATCACGCTGGTGGACGCCGCCGGTGCGACAATTCAGAGCT
>CALMMH010000276.1 GCA_937868145.1 uncultured Phycisphaerales bacterium | reverse complement strand
AACCCAGACTCCTTGTGATTCAAGGATGCCGATGAACTGAGTGTTGAGCCCCGGGTAGACCGGCGTGCTGGGGAAACGTTCGGCAAGGGCCTGAACACCCGCTCCGCAGCCGAAAGAGCAAATGGCGTCATGCTCCCTAATGCGAAGTGCGAGTCCGTCGATGAAGGCGTCTTCGCACTGGCGTTCAATGGTGCACTCGTCCACGGTCACCGACCCTCGTCCGATGAGCTTGAGGGACATTCGGAGGGCGGAACCGAGAATAGCCGTCTCGCGCTCGCCGCCGGCCAGACAGACTGTGACACAGGTGCCGCACCCGACGAGAAGGACCCGCTGGTGGTCCTTGACCATGTCACGAATTTCAGGCACGCTTTTTCGATCGGCAACTATCATGATGTTTCTCCCGGGACACTTTGATGTACTCCCAAAGATTCGGAATACTGTTTAGCCTCATTTCGGTGGATACCGGAATCCGGTCTCTTCACATGGTTAAAGACCCTCCGGACTCCGTTTTTCACCGGAGTGACGGCTTCGCAGGATATCGCCTTTTGCGGCTTCTTCGCTGCAAACCGCTGTGTTCAGACGCAGGGGACTCGGACCCAATTGCGCGATCCGTTCATACATCTCCGCGACAATTGCGGCGAAGCGGGTCCCGTCCGCAGAGGAAAGGTTGAACATCTCGACGCGTTCGGGTTCGAGGCCGATTTCCTTGAGCATCTGCTTCGCGCGTTCGACGCGGCGGCGCGCGCGGAGGTTGCCTTCCTGGTAATGGCACCCGCCTTCGAGGCAGCCGGCCACGATCACGCCGTCCACCCCGCGCTCGAAGGCGGCCAGCAGGTAATTGACTTCAATCTTGCCTGTGCAGGGCAACCGCAATATGCGCACGGAATCAGGATACTGAAGCCGCATGGTCCCGGCGAGATCCGCCGCGGCATAGGCACAATAGTGGCAACAAAATGCAACGATCATCGGCTTATTCTCCACGATGCAGCTCCAATCCTTGTAAGACTTTGCCACTTTTACTTTCGCCAGACACTGTCCACCGAGTTTTTCGCTTTTGAAAAAAGACCGCCATGGCCGACTTCATCAACTCTGCTAAAGCGTTATCAATCCTTTGTGCCAGCGAGGCAGCGCTATTCCAACGTGCTCGGGATACTCGCTTTCCACGGCTTCCTCGGCTGAAATTCCAGTAAGGAGGGAATCGAGTGCCCGGAGGATCTGGTTGTCCAGATAATGTCTGAGCTGGATAGCCTTGGCAGGACATTCAGCGGTACAGCTTCCGCATCCCATGCAGACAGCCCCCTGGATCTCCGCCTTGTTGTTGCGCCCGATCATGGGTGCATGATAAGGGCAGACGTGGACGCAGGTCATGCAGGATATGCATTTATCCGGATCGACCCATGCGACCTGTCCGCTGATGGGGATGGCCTTGCGGGAAAGAATCGAGGCGGCGCGTCCTGCAACCGCGTTGGCCTGAGAGATCGTCTCACCAATGCTTTTTGGAGCGTGTGCCGTGCCGCACAGAAAGAGACCTTCGCTGGCGAAATCGACGGGCCGCAGCTTCACATGGGCTTCCAGGAAGAATCCGTCCCCATTGAGGGGAACGCGAAGCAGATCTGAGAGTTCTTTCCTGTCGGCCCTGGGCACCATGGGGGCGGCCAATACAAGCATGTCCGGGACTACTTCCATGGGCCTGCCGAGGGTCGGCTCGTGAATGCGCAAGCGGCCGTCAGCGCCGAGCTCGGGTGGCCGTTCGGGCTCATAGCGGATGAACAGAACACCTTTTTCACGGGCCTTGCGAAAGGCGGCTTCGCGGAAGCCGTAGGTCCGCATATCGCGATACAGGACCAGGATCCGTGCAAGGGGATAGCGCTCGCGCAATTGCATCGCGTTTTTCACCGCGGTGGTGCAGCAGACCCTGCTGCAGTATGGACGCTCCTCATTGCGTTGCTCCACGCACTGAATCATGACTACCGTTGCCTTGTCCGGCAGTTCGATCGAGCCCATGCCCAAACGTTCGGACAATTCCAGCTGTGTCAGAACTTTCTCGTTCCGGCCGTAGCCATAGGTCCGGGGTATGTGTTCGCTGGCGCCGGTGGCCACAACGATAACCCCGTGCCTGATCTTGAGCGATTCCTCGCCGGACACGATCTCCGTTGAAAAGGCGCCGATGTGCCCTTCCACTTGCGAGGCTTTGGCATCCAGGTGGACGGAGATGAGGGGATTGGAAACAACCCTCTCCATGGTCCTGTCCAGAAACGATTGGACATCTGCGCCGTCCAGTGTGCGGTAGATTCGCCGGGCTGTGCCTCCTAGCGACCGTGATTTCTCCACCAGATGAACGGGGAAGCTCTGATCCGCAAGGGCCAGGGCGGCCGTCATGCCAGCGATCCCTCCGCCGACGACGAGAGCGGCCTTGTGAACCGTCACGGTTTCTTCCTTGAGGGGAAGCGACTCAGCGGCCCGGGCCACGATCATGCGCACGAGCTCAAACGCCTTTTGGGTCGCGCGTTCAGGGTCACCGGCGTGAACCCAGGAGCATTGCTCGCGGATATTGGCCATCTCAAGCAGATAGGGGTTCAGTCCCGCTTCCCGAAGGGTATCGCGGAAGATGGGCTCGTGGCTTCGGGGCGTGCACGATGCCACGACCACACGGTTGAGCCGGTGTTTGGCGATATTTTCTTTTATCCTGGCCTGGCTGTCGTCGGCGCAGGTGTAAACCGTGTGTTCGGCATGGACCACGCGCGGGAGGTCTTTCACCCGCTCTACGACCCGCTCGACGTCGACGACCGAGGCGATGTTGCTCCCGCAATGACATACGAAAACCCCGATGCGAGGAAGCTCATCCGTAATATCTCGCTGCGGGGGATATTGCTTGATCCGGATCTGTGTGGACCGGGCGGGTGCGAGGAGCGCCATCGCTCTGGCAGCAGCACCGCTGGCCTGCATCACGGTATCGGGAATATCCTTGGGTTCCTGGAACACCCCACCGACGAAGACGCCGGGTCTCGATGTGTCCAGAGGATGTAATTCCGACGTCTTTGCAAAGCCCCATGGATTGAGGTCTACCCCGATGTGCTCCGCCTGGTCCAGCAGAGCAGGGCTCGGTTCAAGGCCCAACGACAGGATGACCATGTCGAACTCTTCTTCAACCTGCTTGAGATCCGGACCCAGGTATTTCAGCAGGAGGTTCTTCGTATCGGGCATCTCGTACGTGCGTGAAACAAACGATCGTACATAGCGTATGCCTTTCTCGTTTTTCGCCCGTTCATAGTAACGATCGAAGTCCTTGCCGAAAGCGCGAATATCCAGGAAGAAAATGGAGATCTCCAGCCCGGGTTCGTGTTCCTTGGCGAGAACGGCTT
>CALMMH010000275.1 GCA_937868145.1 uncultured Phycisphaerales bacterium | reverse complement strand
GGAGCGAAGACCCCTGCGAGTTTTTGTCTGTTCTCATCCATACGTTACCCCTATGTAGGTGCGACTACCTGCGCTGGACGATTTTCCGCCTCTCAGAACAGCATACGTCCATCCATTGGGGCGGTGCGAGGGCATCTGGAAACAAGCGGCTTGCGGGGCGGGCTTGGGGGCTGTAGGCTATGCCGCGGATCGGATGCGGCGGTTGTCCGCATCCTGCTGTGGAGTATGGAGTCGAGGTTTTGGGAGGCAGACGTATGGTTACGGTGCAAATCGCGGTAATGAGTATGTGCGTATTGGCGGGCGCGGGCGGCTCGGTGCAGAGCGTGATCGTGCAGAGCCCGGATAAGCAGTTGTCTCTGCGGGTGGAGTTGGACGACGACAGTCGGCTCACCTATCAGCTCACGCGAGGGAAGAACGCCGTTGTAGAGTCGTCGCTGATGGGGCCCATCGTCGACTCGGTTTCGTTGGGCCGGGGTGTCTCGCTCGGCGAGCCCGACCGGTGGAGTATCGACACCTCCTACCCCTGGCGGGGCGTGCATTCCACCGCCAGGAATCAGTTCAACAGCGTCGTGATTGCGGTGACCCACAAGGAAAGCGGAGCCAGGTACAGGCTGGAGATCCGTGTCTTCAACGATGGGGCGGGATTCCGGTACGTCGTGCCGGGCGAGGGCAAACGCCGGGTGTCCGGTGAGGAAACGGCCTTCCGTCTTCCGGAGGGAAGCTACCTCTGGTATCAAACCAACACGAAGAACTATGAAGGCATCCACGAGCAGCACGCCCTCGACGAGGCAAAGCTGGACACGTTGATGGGGCCGCCCGTCGTGGTGGAATTGCCCGGGGACGGCGGCTACGCGGCTATCACCGAGGCGGCGTTGTTCAACTACTCGGGCATGACGCTCCGCCTGGTCGACGACGGTTCGCGGGAATTGACCGCGGCGTTCGAAGACGACAAGCAATGGGAGCTGGAGGGCACGATCACCAGTCCCTGGCGAGTCATCATCGCTGCGGCGGATCTCAACGCCCTGGTGAACTCGGACATCATCGCGAATCTGAACGAGGCGCCGGCCGCCGATCTCGTCAATGCAGACTGGATTCGGCCGGGACGCGGTTTTTGGCATTGGTGGTCCGGCCAGATGGGCAACTGGGACAGCGTCGCCTATGACCGCCAGGCCGGGTGGGTGGACCACGCGTCGAACTTCGGATTCGAGTACTACCTGGTGGACGCCGGATGGGAGGAGAACTGGGCCAAGCCCGGCAAGGACAAGTGGGCTCTGCTGAGCGAGCTGACCACCTACGCGGCCGGCAAGAAGGTCGGCATCTGGGTGTGGAAGCGGTGGAAGACCGGCAAGACCGAAGGGATCGAGATGACAGGCGTGGACGACCCGGCGATGCGTCGGGAGTTCTTCCGCCGCTGCAAGGAGGCGGGAGTGGCGGGCGTCAAGATCGACTACATGGACAGCGAGTCCAAGTCGATCGTCGACTTCTACACCGACGTTCTGAAAGACGCGGCCAAGGCTCAACTGATGATCGATTTCCACGGCGCCTACAAGCCGACTGGGGAGTCGCGAACCTATCCCCACGAGATGACGCGGGAAGGCATCATGGGTCTCGAATACAACAAGTGGTCGGTCCTGCCGCCGGCGCACTACGCGTCGCTGCCGTTCACTCGTCTTCTGGCGGGGCACGGGGACTTCACGCCGTGCACGTTCAACTCGCAGATGCTCAAGGGGACGACGTTTGCTCTCCAGCTGGCGACGGCGGTGTGCTACACGTCTTCCGTGCTGTTCTATGCGGACAAGCCCGAATACTACCTCAAGACCCATGCGGCGGACGTGATTAAGGCAATTCCGTCGGTCTGGGATGAGACGGTGGTCCTGCCGGGCAGCAAGATCGGCGATCTGGCCGTCATCGCCCGACGAAGCGGCTCCACGTGGTTCGTCGGGATCATCAACGGCGGAGCGGAGCGGGCCTACAAGCTGGATCTGTCGTTCCTGGGCGAAGGCGAGTTCGCCAGCGTGCAGTTGGCCGACAATCCGCAGCGTCCGGATGACCTGGTTCGCAAAGAGGCCAGCGTTCGGAACGGATCGTCTTTCAACATCAACATGAACGCCGGGGGCGGGTTCGTGGCGATGTTCAAGCCGGCAGCCCAATAGAAGAACCGGCCGTGACTGGAATTGAGAAGGGCCGCACGACCAAGCTTGTTGATCGTGCGGCCCTTGATGTTTTCAATTCAGGCTCAGCTTATTCGACGGCGAATTCCTTCTTGCGGGTGTTCATCTGGGCCTTGAGACGGGCCACGATCGAGGAATGCATTTGCGACACGCGGGATTCGGACAGATCCAGCGTCGCGCCGATCTCCTTCATCGTCATCTCTTCGTAGTAATAGAGCACAACGATGAGCCGCTCGGCGCGGGTGAGACCTTTGGTCAGGAGGTTCTTGAGGTCGCGTTTCTGGGCCTCGAGCAGGGGGTCCTCGCTGCGATGGTCCTTGATGACGTCGATCTCATAGACGTCTTTCTCGCCCTCCGCGTCGCCGCACTTGGTGCTCAGCGACACGAGACTGGCGGCGTTGGCGTCCCGCTGGAGCCGGATGAACTCGTCCATGTCCATATGCAGCTCGCTGGCCAGCTCGCGTTCGTCGGGCTTGCGGCCGAGGTGCATCTCGAGCGTGTGAGTGGCTTTGGCCAGTTGGTGGGCCCGGGCGCGGACCAAGCGGGGAACCCAGTCCATGCTGCGAAGCTCGTCCAGAATCGAACCTTTGATTCGAGGAGCACAGTAGGTTTCGAATTTCACCCCGCGGCCGGGATCATAGGCGTCAATCGCATCCATCAGACCGAAGGTGCCTGCGCTGATCAGATCGTCAAGCTCCACCTTGTCGGGCAGCTTGGCGTGAAGTCTCTCGGCGGCGTACCGGACAAGGTCCCGATAATGTTCCATCAGGAGATTGCGATGTTGACTGTCATGGCCCTGATGAAAGAGCGTCCAGATTTGGTCGATGCTGAGTTTGCAGTCGGTCTTGGGTGCGTGTGTCTTCACAGATCGCCTCCGATGCGGTTGACACTCCATTCGAGAGCTGTGTGACTGGTCATCTTATTCACGGTATGTTCATCCTTGTCGGCGGATTTGCCCGGCCCGCGGGCACACAATCCTATATGTTCCATTATCGGCCCGATGCGGACAGACTTTAATTCCACCATCGCATCACCCTGCGGAAAAAACTGTCGTCGAGATTGTCGCCGGGCTTGGTGCCGGCCACCCGGGCGGCCAGCGACGCGAACGACGAACTGATCTGGGACTTGGGATAGGCCAGTACAACCGGTTTGCGCGCTCGGACCGCAGTGCACAACCGTTCGTCCTTGAGCAGGGTCCCGGCGTAATAGAGATTCGTCTGAAGAAACTTCTTGGCCACATCCGCCATCCGCTGGTAGATCTGCTTGCCCTCCGCGGGGGTGCGGGCCATATTGACAACCAAGCTGATCGGCTGGCCGTATCTTTTTCGGACCAGGACCTTGATGACGCCGTAGGCGTCGGCCATCGCGGCGGCCTCCGGCGTCGTCACGACCAGGACATGGTCGGCCGCCAGGCAGAAGCCGATGACGGAACTGGAGATGCCGGCGGCGGTGTCGATCAGAATGGTGTCGGTTTCCTGCTGAAGACGCGACAGATGATCGAGCAGCCGGCGCTGTTCGAGCTCGCTGATGTCGGCGAGTCGATCCAGCCCCGAGGCCCCGCAGATGACGCGCAGTCCCTTGGGCCCGGGCTGAATAATTTCTTCCATCCGTTTCTGTCCGCTAATCACATGCGAGATGTTATATTTGCTCCGGATGTCCATCACCAGGTCGAGATTGCCCAGCGACAGGTCCGCGTCGAGCAGGAGCACCCGCTTGTTCTGGTTGGCCAGACAGATGGCGATGTTGGCGGCGATGTTCGTCTTGCCGACGCCGCCCTTGCCGCTGGTGATCGCCAGCACGCTTGCCGAGGATCGGCAACTGCTCGGCACCTGCTGCAAATTGAGCGCTTGATTCTCCATACTCCGTCGTGAACCTCCTCCAGGTCACTCCACTGTATCGCAAGGCGTAGACGACTTCTCGGGCGAATCGTCGCCGGCGAGCGCCATATCCACGTTCCACTCCATTGTGCCGGAGCACGCGCCGCATTTCTGTCTGAGCAACTCCACCGCCACCTTGCGATTCAGAGCGTTCTCGAGCAGCTTGTTGACCTGCAACTCCATGTACTCGTCGCGGCTGCGTTGCAGCAGGCTGTGCGCCTGGGTGTCGACCACGGGTCGAATCCGCGTGGAATTGTTGGATCCGAAGGTGATGTTGGGGGTATCGCGGAACAGGAGCCGGCGGTTTCGCAGATGTTCGGCCACGGCGCTGTTGAGCACTTCGGCGAACTCCCGGACGGGCATGTCCTGAGGGACGAACCCGGGAAGATCCACGTTGCGGATGTTGGAGTACAGGATGCGGCGGCGCAACTCCGTAAACGCCTGAATTTCCACAAGCACTTCGGCGATATTGTCCGGGATCAACGACAACAAGTCCATTTGCATTCCCTCAAACGCGGCCAGGGGGTGTCACGACATACACGGCTGCGAAACCGCGACGCACGAGCTTCCGAACTCAGAGGACAATGCGTCCGTCGATCGGAGCGGCAACAGCCGTGTCGGCAGGAGGGAAGTGGAAGAAATGGACAACCGGAGCGGGGGAGTGGAGAAATTGTCGTACGAATGCGAAGCCGTATGCATCATCCTTGATCCTTTCGGTCTTCTATGAATCGCCACGAAGGCGAGTTGTTTGTCGATTCAGCCGGCCGCCTTGCCGGCTACCTGGAAATCCTGTCCCTGTTATGCATCAAACCGGTCCGTCGCCGACAGTCATTGGCGACGACGGAGGCCTGACGAAGGTTTCCGTTCGGGCTACACTCTCCTCTTCCTTGAGGAGGTGACGGATCTCTGTGAGACTCTTGGTCTTTCTCAGTTCCATGATTCGCGACAGTTGCTCGAACACGGATTCGTCGTACAATCGGTGGCCGCCTTCCGTCCACTCCACTTCACGGATCAATCCCATGACCGTATAGTTGTGAATCGTCTGGCGAGAGAAGGGGCTGTAACGAACCAATTCGCCGATGCGGTATCGCTTTGCGGGCACCCTCAATCCGGTACTGTGTTCTTGCCAGTTCATGCAATCGTTCTCAATTCATTCATACCGTAAGACTGATCCGTTTGTCAATCGCGTCCGGGAGTAATCTAACGCTGGGGACGACCTCGGATGAGGGTGGCTCCACAACAGATCCGAAAGGAAAGTGGGTGACGTTCCGGAAGGTTGTCACCCAGGTCACGAGGACCGGGAGGCATGCCACAGATCCCGATATAAAGGGAACAACGCATATAGTCTCCCACTCCCACGGTTCGGCTATTGCTCGTGACGCTCAGCCATGATGACGATCGGACCGATTGGATTCGCAGAACGGCGTTCGGACCGACGTGTTCCCAGTGACAAAACCACCATGCGGATCTCCAAGGGCGAAAGTCATTTTACGTTTTACAAAATGTAAAATAGAATGCTCGCGGTGTCAACTGGTTTTTTGTCCCCAATTTCAAAAAAATCGGCAGTCTTTTCGGGACTTGGAAGGATAAGGAATGAGGGTAGCCCACTGGTGAGCACAAGAGGACCTATAATCCGCCGAGATGCGGCGGATTGCCCAGGCAGAGATCCCCCTGGAATGGAGGATTATCACCGACCTTCTGCGGGGCCACGCAGTTTTTCGAGAATCGATCCTGTTGAATCGCCGATAGAACGGTCGTCAGAAGCACGTACGCGAAAACTCAGATTACCGGACGGATGTCCCTGGAAGAGCATGACACGGAACAAGAAAACTGATGAGAACCCGCCAGAGTGCCCCCGGAAAGCATCTCTCCTGGAGCAAGTGACACCTCTGGCCAGAGAGATCAACTGCCTGGATATCGAACACATCGCGGATGTGTGCGTCAATCGGATCCCTCAGGTGGTCGGTTCCCGGTTTGCGTCGCTTTACGCCTTGGACGAGACGAACGGCATTCTTCATTTGGTCCGCCACAATCATCCGTTTCCGATCAACCGGATCGTGTCGTTGAACCAGAACCCGCCGTCGCCCATGATCCTGGCTGTCAAGAGCAAGGGACTGATCCTCACCGGAAACATCGACACGCACACCAAGCCGGTCATCAAACGGTCGCAGCGGACCTATGCAAACAACTATGAGACGCGAAACTGCGCCATTGTTCCTCTGGTCTGCCACGAGCGAGTTGTCGGGGTGCTGAACCTCGCCGACAAGGCCGGCGTGGACGAGTTCAGCGGCGAGGACATTGCATTGATCGAGCTGTTCGGTCAGCTCATCGGCGCCTCGATCGGCAACATCCGGCTGTTCGAAAAGATGCAGCGGCAAGCGACCACCGACGGCCTGACCGGACTGATGAACCACAAGACCTTCTACGAGACCCTGGAACGCGAGCTGTGGCGGTCCCGTCGGCACGGCGGCACCATCGCCCTGATCATGGCCGACGTCGACAACCTCAAACAAATCAACGATGTCCACGGCCACCGGGCCGGCGACAAGGCCATCATCGAGATCAGCCGGCGGATCCGGGAGTGCATTCGACAGATCGACCTGGCCGCCCGCTATGGCGGCGATGAGTTCGCCATCATCCTGCCGAGCACCGCGCTGGGCGAAGCGAGGATCGTCTGCGAACGCATTGTGGAGGCTGTCGCCCGTTCTCCCGTTCTGTTTCAACGGGAGCAGATCCCGCTGTCGATCAGCGTCGGGGTCGGCGAGTACGGCGCCGATACAAACCCCGAGGATGTCACCAGCCGATCCGACCAGGCTCTGTACGTCGCCAAACACTCCGGCAAGAATACGTTCCGGGTCTTCGAATCGGTCTCGGAATAACGGCGGGCTGTTCCTTCACCACGGAGACCCGCGATGCGGACCTCGCGATGGGAAGACCTTGCCGTTTCCTCGCCAACCATTGGATCGTTCTTCCTGCCTGAGGGTGGGCCTGAGCTCTCCAAGTTCCTACATTTGTACTCCGAAGTCTGGTATTTCCGTTACTTCCGCCCGAATGCAAGCCTTGTATTGACGAGGACTGTTCGGATGAGTGATGATAACGAATACATCCAGTTTCTTGACAAGGCTCGGGCGGGCGACCAGGTCGCCATGGGCCGGCTGGCCATGCTGGTGTGGGAGCGGCTTTACCCGTTCGTGTTCCGGACCACGCTGAGCCGCGATGCGACGGAGGATCTCATTCAGGAAACGCTGCTGGCCATGCTCAATCGGCTGAACTCGCTGCGCGATTCCGGGCGATTCTGGCCGTGGATCTATCGCGTCGCCTGGAGCAAGAT
>CALMMH010000274.1 GCA_937868145.1 uncultured Phycisphaerales bacterium | reverse complement strand
GGCCTACCGGCCTTGAGGATGCCACCCGGAGCCCCCACGAAACGTAGTCGCACACGAACGGCCGCGTACCTCGATTTGGGGCTTGATAGCCCAGCCCGATTGGACTATAGTCAGCGCGATTGTGACGATGCGTGCGACGGAAAACCCTTTTTTGCAGAGGTCGGGATGGAGTTGGCAAGGGAAGACCAGACAGCGGTGGAGAAGCTCCAGCAACTGGCGAAGGAGAATAAGATCGACATCGCCGGCGGCAAGATGCGGCGGACCTCGTCGCGATTCTGCCTCGGCGTCGAGCACGGCGACTACAACGGCACGGAGTTGTTCGGCGTCGGGACCGACCGATTCATCTGGATGGCCTACAAGCCCAACGGCACCAACAAGGTCCGACTCTTCAGCGACAACTTCCCCAACGACGGCGTCATCGAGTACACGATCGGCGATGTCCCGGCCCCCAAGTCGGAGGCCATCGCCCAGACCTGGGGCCGATTCCCCTACGGCATCGACTACATCCTCAAACGCGAGGGATTCCAGCTCAGGCAGGGCATCGACGCGGTGCTCTTCGGCAACATCCCGGGCGGCGGCATGAGCCGCTCGGCGTCCCTGTGCATCAACCTGATCCTGTCGCTCTTCGACGCCGACGAGATCAAGATCGAGAACAAGATGCAGATCGTCGACCTGGCCCAGGCGGTCGAAAACGACTACATCGGCTCGCCCTGCGGCAAGCTGGACCAGACGATGGTCCTGTTCGCCAAAGAAGGCATGGGAACCTACTACAATCCCAAAGACCGCTCGATCGAATACGTGCCCATCGGCAAGGGCGCCATCGATTTCCGCATCATGGTCCTCGATACAGGCACCGATCGGCCGGGCCTGGAGAAATCGACGTACGCGGTCCGGCGAAGGCAGTGCGAAAAGATGGTCGCCCTGCTCCAGAAGACCGGGATTCCGGTCAACTGCCTGGCCGAGGTCAAAGACCAAGGTCTGTATGACCAGATCGAAGGCCAGTTCGGCCGCAGCCACGCGGACCTCTTCGACCGGCTCGACTACATCTTTCACGCCCAGCAGCGGTTTTACACCATGCTGAACGCCTGGCGATCCGGCGACGTCGAAACGGTCGGCTCGATCTTCCGCCAGGACGGGCTGGGCCTGCGGGACGACTACAAGATCTCCGGGCCGGAACTGGAGACCATGTGCGACATCGTCCGCACGGTCCCCGGCGTGCTCGGCGAACGGATGCTCGGCGGCGGCGATAAAGGCGCATCGGGCGCTCTGGTTCGAGCCGAAAGCGTCGACGCGGTCAAGCAGGCGGTGGACGCCGCCTATCCGCGGAGCCGACCGGCCTTCGCGAACAAATACGCCACCCACGTCTGCAAAGTGGTCGATGGCGTTCGAGTCTATGAAGGTGTACTTTGAACCATAAGTCAGCAAAGAAGGGAAACTTCACCGCGACGGTTCTCTCCAACCGCCGGATCGGCGAGTGCTTCTGGAGAATGGACCTGGAGTTCACCCGCGACGGGGCCAAAGCCTTTGCCGGATTCCGGCCTGGGCAATTTCTCCAGATCGACGTCTCTCAGGTGGGATTGCCGCCGGAGGACCGGATTCCGCCGCACCTGCGGGACGCCTGCCGACGAAATATCCTGCTCCGCCGGCCATTCAGCTTTGCGGACGTCACGGCCGAGGCGGACAGAACGACCGCCGAACTCGTCTATTGCGTCGTCGGGCCGGCGTCGGTGCGACTGACCGCCCTTGCGGCCGGCGACTCCGCCGACATCATCGGCCCATTGGGCAACGGCTTCACTGTGCCCCAGAACAAACAACTGGCCCTCTTGGTCGTGGGCGGCATGGGCGCTCCGCCGATCCGCTGCCTGGCGAAACACCTGGTGGCTGAGCACCCTGAGATGAAAGCCATCGCCTTCGTGGGAGCCAAGAGCGTCGACGCACTGCCGTTCGAGGGCGATCTGGGCGAGATCCCGACTGAGGTCGGGCCGTTCCTCCCCGCCTTCGCCAAGTACGGCATCTCTTCGGCCGTAGCCACGGATGACGGTTCCGCCGGCTACTGGGGTTTCGTCACGAATCGCCTGGCCCAGTGGCTCGACGAGGAAAAGGGCTGGTCGGCGCAAGGGACGATCATTT
>CALMMH010000273.1 GCA_937868145.1 uncultured Phycisphaerales bacterium | reverse complement strand
GGTATCCGGAATCCCACTGAAGGCGCCGGTTTGCGAATCAAACGTCAACCCGCTGACCCGGCGGTCCGCGGGATCGATCGCCAGAACGTTTCCCGTCACCGAGGTGATCACCATGTCCCACGTGTTCAGCGTGTCGGTGCGGACCAGAGCCGCCGACAGGACGTGCTTGCCGCCCTGGCTGTCATACATGGTGATGTTCACGCTCTTGGACTCCTCGCCGCCGACGGTGGTCATCTCGAAATACGGCGGCGTTTCCAGCGAGCCGCTGCCCGAGTACGCAAGCGACAGATCGGCCTTGCTGTATCCACTCGTGTCATCCGTGATGACGATCGAGCCGGCGCTGAAGGAGGCGGTGGCGTCCGTGAGCACGTTGTTGTTGAGGTGAGTGATCAGATCGCCGACCGTGGTGCCGGCTGCGACGGTGAACGTCAGGCCGGTGCTGAGCGCGCTGCCGTCCTTGTTGAAGCCGGCGATGGTGAGGGTGCCCGTTTGCGCGGCGCCCAACTGCCCATTGACGCCCGAGCCGCCGCTGAACTGATCGAGCTGATCGATCTCCGTCGTCAGCGTCACGTCGCCGCCGTCCCCGGTCGTGTAGGTCAGGCTCGAGCTCAACACCTGGGTCTTGGGAGTGGACGTGGCGTCGGAACTGAGGTTGCCGGTGAACACGATCTCGGAAGTCGCATTGGCCGGCATCGCGACGTCGTATGGGATCTGAATGCTGCTGTCGCCGCTGATCTGGAAGCCGTCGGACTCCCCGGTCAAACCGATGCGCTGCACCCGATACCCCGTGGCGGGATCGACCAGGTAGCCTTGTGCATCCACGCCGAATGCGCCGGCACGCGTGTACAACTGCTGTTCGCCGTCGCTGACCACGAAGTATCCTTCCCCTTCGATGGCGACGTCCAGCGGGTTGTTCGTGTTGACGATGCTCCCCTGGGTCGTGTTGGCCGTGATGCCGGCGACGCCGACGCCGGTGCCCATCTGCTGCGCGTTCGTGCCGCCGACGCTGTCCGTCGGCTGGGAAGCCTGGGAAAGGGTCTGGCTCAGCAACTCGGCGAATCCAACCCGGCTGGCCTTGAACGCCGTGGTGTTCACGTTCGCCAGGTTGTTGCCGGCCACGTCCAGCAGCTGTTGATGGGCTTGAAGTCCTGTTACGCCGGAAGACAATGCGTATGACATGTAGGTTCTCTCCTACTTCTTAGAGTACGAATGGTTCATCAATCTCGGATGGAGGTGACATCCGACAGGTTTACGATCTGGTCATCCACCGTGACGGTGATCTCCCCCTCAGACCCCGTGCCGACCGCGGAGACCTCGCCGGTCACGGTCGTGGTGGTGCCATCGTCCGCAGTGGCCTCATAGGAGACCTGCTTGCCGATGAGCGAACTGGCGTAGTCGTATTGAACGGATTTGAGCACCTGGCCAAAGGAAGTGTTCAGCGTCTCCAGTTGCTGCAGTTGCGAGAACTGCGCCAACTGCGCCGCCATGTCCTGGTTGTCCATGGGCTCCAGCGGGTTTTGATTCTGCAACTGCGTCACCAGGAGATTCATGTAATCCATCTGAACATCACTGGCCGACGTAATCCCTTCTGTAGCCATCTGTCTGAACTCCTTAGGAAGCGAACACCCGTTTACTTTCTATGCATTCGCCGCATGTTCACAGACGCGGCGTCCCGGAGGAAGGACTCTAGCAACCGGCGTGCCACGATGGACATTCCGATGAAAATACCGCGGCGAGAATCCCGCACATCGACCTGGCACTACTGATCCACGCATTTGCGCGTTCCGGCTCGCTCCCGGCCTTCGCTCCCGCACAGTTCGCGATCAGGAAGATTCTTCCCCTCGGCAGAAAATTTTTCCGCCGTCCCTTCGCGCTCGGGGCCCGAGGGCCCGGTTGTTCCCCGCCGCAGCCGCGACGTTGATGCGTCCCATAAGAACAACCACCGGCTTCCTGTTCAGACCGACGGCTCTACGTCCGATCACACGCCGGTTTCCGGACCGTCCCATAAAAGCCGGAACCCATGTCACGAGGCCCCCGCTGAACCGACGGAGTGACATGCATCGCGTCCAATAAATATTAAAGATGTCACGAACCCTCTGTCGATGTGTGGGGTGTCATCATCGAGGTGGCAAGGTAACCGTGGCTGACCTAAGTGAATCAGGGAGATATGAGTCTACTGCGAAGGATCGTCGTCGTCAGCAAGAAAGCCCAGATTCCTGCCGTGGCGCAGGAACTGGCCAGCGAGGTGTTCGCCGCGGATGATCTGGCGGAAGCGAGCGAAATCATCACGACCGTATCTCCGGACCTGGTGATCTTCGAAGGATCTTTCGCTCCCGAACCTCTGCGAGCCTGCATCGACCGAGCATCCCGTCCCGCGGGCTCCTCTCCCATGGCCGTGGTCATTCCGGCTCCCGACAGCCCCTTTCGCGAGGCCGAGTACAAGCAGGTGGGCATCCTGGTTTGTCCGACGGAAGAAGGCAGCTGCGTTCGGTTGCGCGACATCGCCGCGGCCGTACAGGAAACCGCGCGTCAGCAAGCCGCGACGCAAATCCACACCGAGTTCTTCCTCGACGAAACGGCCGCTGCAGTGGCGATGGCCGGCCGCAGTCCCGCGATGGCCAAGACGCTTCGCATGATCAAGCTCGTCGCCGCCAGCCAGTGCAATCCGGTTCTCATCGTGGGCGACACAGGCACGGGCAAAGAGGTCGCCGCCCGAGCCGTCCATCGCCTCCGGCATCCCGACGAGCCGTTCGTCGCCGTCAACTGCGCCGCGCTCACCGCCGGCCTGCTGGAGAGCGAGTTGTTCGGGCACGTCAAAGGCTCCTTCACCAGCGCCGACCGCGACAAGACGGGTTTGCTGGAGACCGCGGGAGCCGGGTCGATCTTCCTGGACGAAATCAGCGAGATGCCGCTCGAACTGCAGGCCAAGCTTCTGCGGATCATGCAGGAACACGTGTTCCGCAAGGTCGGAGGCGTCAAGGATGTCGAATGCAAAGCCACGATCATCGCTTCGAGCAACCGCGACCTGAAGAAGGAAGTCCGCGAAAAACGATTCCGGCAGGATCTCTACTATCGCTTGAACATCTGTCCGATCACGATGCCGCCGCTGCGGTCGCCGGAGCGTCAACCGGACATCCAATTGCTGGCGCACCACTTTCTGAAGACATCGAGTATCTGCGCCCATCGATCGACTCGGGTGACCTCCATCACGAGACTGGCTCTCGAAGCCCTGTCGCGGCATGATTGGCCGGGCAACGTCCGAGAACTGCGGAACGTCATCGAACGAGCCATCCTGTTCGAGACGACGGACAAGATCGGGCTTTCCAGCATCATCCTCGATCCTCTCGATGCCCAGGACTCTCTGCCGCAAAACGCGGAGGGACGCGTGAAAGACTTCTCCCTGGAGAAGGCCGAGCGGGAGTTGATCGCCCGGGCCCTGCACGAAACCGGCTGGCAGAAGACACAGGCCGCCGCCCTGCTGGGCATCACGCGGGCCACACTCTACGCCAAGGTCAAGCAGTACAACCTCCGCAAGGACGGACCGCCCGTCGATGGACAGGAACCGGTTCCGTCTGACCGGGCGGAAACTTTTTCCCCCGTCGTCTGCTAGCGGCGTTCCCAGAAGCCCCATTCCCCTTCCTCCATTAGACCTACATCGCCGGACTTTGTCCGCACCATAAAGACACGATCGCATTCAGCGCATGACGCTCGTGTCCTGCGCATCGGTTCTTCTCTCTGCCAACGCAGTTTGTCAGAAAATCCATCGGCCCGTATAGAATCCTGACATCTGTGTTTCTCCCGGCGTCCTGCATCCGACGCCGCGTGCCGATCTTTTGGCCGCCGACGAAATGGTTCCTGTCGAGCTTCAAAACATCCACGTCTTTGGCACGGCGGTTGCTCCATTAGAGGATGGTTGTGGCCCGCGCGCTCCGAATCGCGGCGGCGACGGGCTCCGATGACAGGCGTTCCAACAGGTTGCACGAAAAGATGTTCGGAAGAAAAAAACAACTCGGTCGCGAGCATGAGAAAGAGCCGCAGACACCGTCTGATGGCGATCTGTTCGGCATTCCGCTCGCGGACCAGCCGGCTTACCACGACATCTTCTCGTCCCTGGCCGACTTCTCATCCGAACCCGTCCCCCCCCCCTCCGGCACGATGCCCTCCATTCCTCTTCGGGTGAGACGACCGACTCTGCACTTGAATCGCCTGTCGAACGTGCAGAAGATTCTGATGCTCGGCATCCTGATCACTGCCACAGGGCTCGCCTGCACTCTGGTCATCCGGCTGGGCCACCAGGAGGGGACGAATGGCGAGCCGGAACAGAGAGCTCAATTGCCCTCGCTCCCGGGCCAGCCGGTTGCGGAGACGTCGGTGCGGCGGCCCACGCCGGATTTCGGGCACGACCTTCCGCGTTTGGGAACTCCGTCAGCCAGCCTGCCCGAAACGACGGCCGCGCCGGAGCCGAGCATCCCCAGTCCCGAGCCGCTGTCCCTACAGTTGGCCAACAAGCTCCATCAGAATCGCGAGTACGAACCCGCATTCATCGCCTACGACAAGCTCTACCGACGGCTGTCCGCGACCGATGAGAATCAGCCTCTCCGGGACTTCCTGCTGCTGCGGATGGCCCAGTGCAGCAGTAAGAAAGGAGATATCGCACAGGCCGAAAGCCTCTTCAGAGCGGTGTCTCTGAGCCGTCTGCCGATCTTGCGAGCCCTGGCCCGATACTATCAGAGCATAACGATGATCGACCGCAGGCGGTATCTCGAAGCCGCAACCCGCGCGTACCAGACCATCGGCCTGATCGGCGTGGCGGAGATCGACGAGAAATGGGTCTCAGCAGTCCAGCAACAGTGCTGGTTCCTGGTCTGCGAATCCATGACCCGCAATCTCCTGTCGTTGAGCGATGCCGACGCCGATCTGCCGGCGGACCTCTGGAACCGGTATCCTGACATCGATCCATTCGTCGAGATGGACGAGCCTCAACTGCGGGTCTTCCTGACCAGTGGGTCCGAAAAACTCGACGAGGCAACACTGAGCCCGCAGATTCGCACCGCTGCGGGAACCAACGCCATGGGCCGCTGGTCGGTGATCTGCAACGGCGCCTCGGTCGAGGAACTGCTGGCGCGATTCGCCGTGAACGCAGGGCTCAACGTCCAGTGGATGGACAACGGGCAAACCGTCCCGACGGAAGAGAACTCCCGCAAGAGGCCTGTCTATCTCTATCTTCCGTCCGGCGCGCCCCAACAGGTGACGGCGATCGCCGCCGGGAGCGTCGGCCTGCTCGCTCGGCTCGACGACAACGGCAGCAACGTCCAGGTAATCGATCCGACCTCTTACTCCTCCTTGGCCGATCACACGAGAATCCTGACCGAAGAAACAGTTTCCCTGTGGCAACGATTCTTGCTGGCCGCCGACAACGACCAGCGGGCCCCCAACGGGCACTTTGCACTCGGCCTGCTCCAGACCGTTCGCGGCCAGCAGAGCGAAGCCATCGCCGAGTACAAGCTCGTCGCCAACCGCTTCCCCAAACACAAGCTGGCCGCTCACGCCCTGCTGGAGTCCGGCAAGCTCAAGGTGAAACTGCGGGACTACGTCGGAGCCCACGCGGACCTCAAGCAATTGGTGGAAGTCTATCCCGAGACGGATCTGGCCGACACCGCGTATCTTCACCTGGCCGACACGACGATGAAGGCGGGGATGTTCGAGGAAGCGACGGGTCTGTACCGTAAAGTCTACAACCTGGGCTTATCGGTCGAATCGCAAGCCGGTTCGTCGCTGGGCGCAGGCCGCTGTGCGTACGAGATGCAGGACTACGAGGAGACGGCCCGATGGCTCAACCGGTACATCTCCCTGGCGAGGGACCAAAGCCGGCCGGAGTTCCACGCCGCCTGTCTGCTCCTGGGAAAGTCCTACCTGGCCCTGCATAAGCCGCAACAGGCCCATGTCGCGTTGAACCTGGCCCTCAAGGGGGATCTCTCCCGCCAGCAGTACGTGGAAACAATCGCGGTGCTCGTGAAAGCGTACATCGCACAGGGGCTGCTCCTGGACGCCCTCCAGACGATCGAGAGCACCAACGGTTGGCAACTCTCGCAACAGGAAAGCATCGAGCTGCTTCTCCTGCGGGCGCAAGTGTTCCGTTCAATCGGGCTGACGGACAAGGCCGTGGCTCTGCTGCAGGAGAAAGCCCAGTTCCTGCCCAGTCCCGAACTCCAGGGAAGGGTCGCTCTGGAACTGGCTCAGTGTTGGCTGATCATCGGGGACGCGGAATCGGCCAGGAAGACCCTCAGCGACGCCTTCGCAGCGGTGGGCCCGGGTCCGCTGGGCCAGCAGGTCGGCCGGGAACTGGCCCGCACGTGCCTGCGCCTGGGGCAGAACACCCAGGTCGTCTCGGTGTGTTCCCAGTTGCTGGAGCACGCCGGACCCGCCGAGAAAGCGCCGGTTCTGGATTTGCTGGCCGAGGCCTATCGGCGACAGGGGCAATACGACCGAGCGATGGGCGCCATGATGAACCAATACAACGACAATGTGACCGACCCGAATCTTGTGTCGACTTCGACAGGCGTCAAGGTCACTCGCTGACGACAACTCACGGAATACGAAGGATAGAAGACAGATGAGAACAACCGTATCACATGGACCGTTGGCAAGAACCTGCATGATTCTGTCGCTGCTCGTCTGCGTCGAGGCCTTGCCGGCCGCAAACGCCAAGCGTCCGCGAGGCGCCCCGCAGACGAATGCGTCGGCCTACGCCGAGACCGGACTGAGCGATCCGTGCGTCGCCGGCCCCAAGACACAGGCCGTCGCGTCTGCCGCCGAATCCACCGCCGTTCCGCTGGCTACGCTTCTGGGCCGCGCCAAAAACCAAACGACAGGTTCGACCGGTCCAGCGTCCCAGGCTGACGCATCCTCTCCGCTCCAGGGAGAACAGGGCGCCGCTCTGCCCAAGCAACTGTGGTCGACCCGGATCACAATTCCGGAAACAGACGTCGAGGCCGCGAACAGCCTGGCCCTCAAGCGTCTCATTCATCAGGTCCGGTCCGTGAAGTTCGCCGGCAAGGACGCCAATCCCACGTTCACCGCTCCCACAGAATCGGAACCCGTCGCTTCGTCGTCCCAGCCCCAGGCCGACCTCCTCGGTGAAAACCAGGCGGCTGAGTCTGCGACGGCCTCGACCCAGACCTCGACGTCGGCGCCCACTAGGACCCGCAAGACGCTCGAATTGCTGCAACAGAATCCCGACCAAGTCCGGGATCCGCTGGAAATGGCCGAACTCCTGTTCCTGAGCGGCCGGCCCACCGAAGCGGCTCCCTTCTACGCTCGGGCGCTGGAACGGATCAGCCGGGTCGACGCCTCTTATGATGCGGATCGAGCCTGGGTTCTCTTTCAACTGGGCAACTGCCTCCGCGAAACCGACGTCGCCAAGGCGCAGGACACGTACATGAAGCTCGTCTCCGAATACCCCGACTCGCCCTGGACGGAGTTGGCGAAGGCGCACGGCCGGCTTCTCACTTGGTATCAGAAAAGCCAGCTGGAGCAGACCGCGACATCGCCTCGGATGTGAGACGCGTCGAGCCAAGGCTGATGCAGACCCCCTGATTGGGAATGTGTGACTATGATCCATCGCCCGAATGATCCATCAACCAACCATCATCAATCCTCCGTTCTGATTGTGGACGAGGAGTCGCAGACCATCCGACTCATGCTGGAACTGCTGGCCCGCAAGGGCATCGGCGCCAGACTGGCCGCCGGAAAGAAGGCGGCGCTCGACGCACTCGATCGCGCCCCCTGCGATCTGGCGTTTCTCGGCATGCCCATGGCCGCGACGCAAAATCCGTCGGATACGTTCGATCTTCTGAGCAAGATTCGATCTCTCGCTCCCGAAATGCCCGTGGTCATCATGGCCGGACGTTCAGGGGAACCGCAGGAGGCAACCGCTCTCCAGACAAGCACTCAGATGGCCGTTCGCGCCGTCCGCGCAGGGTGTCGCGACTTTCTCCTCAAGCCTCTGGATCGTCGGATCATCGAAGGCATCCTCGACACTCTGCTGCCGAACCGCCAGGTGGCGACCGCAGCCTCCGCTCGGGAAGGGAATCGTTGCCTTTATCAGATCGTAGGCACGAGCCCTCGCATGCTCCAGACCGTTGCGTTGGCCGAGAGGGTCGCCCCAACCTCGGTCCCGGTGCTGATCAGCGGAGAGAGCGGAACGGGCAAAGAGTTGATCTCCCTGTTGATCCATCACCGAAGCCGCCGGGCGCTCGGTCCCTTCGTCCGAATCAACTGCGCCGCCTTGAGCGACAGCCTGCTGGAGAGCGAGTTGTTCGGCCACGAGAAAGGCGCATTCACCGGCGCCTACGCGCAACGAAAGGGCCGGTTCGAAATGGCCACCGGCGGGACTCTGTTGCTCGACGAGATCACGGAGACGCCGTCCACCTTTCAGGCGAAGCTGCTTCGAATCATCGAACAACAGGAATTCGAACGGGTCGGCGGCAACGAGAACATCAAGGTGAACGTCCGGATCGTCAGCACGACGAATCGGGACCTGCTCCAGGAAGTGCAGAGAGGACGATTCCGGCCGGATTTGTACTACCGTCTCAGTGCGGCCCGGATCGTGGCGGCCCCGTTGCGGGAGCGCCGCGACGACCTGCCCGAACTGATCTGGCACTTCGTGAATCTTTATGCCCGGGAGGCCCAGCGACGCATCGAGAGGCTGGACCCGACGATGATGGAGATCTTCGCGAAATACCCCTGGCCGGGCAATGTGAGGCAGTTGCGCAACGTCGTGCTGACTTCGCTGATCCTGGGCACCGGCCCGATCCTGTCGTTGGCGGATGTCTCCTGGCTGTTCGATGAGCTGCAGCCGTTGACGGAATCGAGAAAAGTGGAGATCGTGGAATGTGACCGGTCCCAGGGCGGACTCCCGCGTCCTCCTGTCGGAACCCCGTTGCCCCTCTGCGCTCCCTCGGTCGAAGGACCGACCGGGCTCGGAGGCATTCGACTGGACGAAATCGAGCGTCAGGCGATTTTGGAGACACTTCGCCAAAACTCCGGCAATCAGACTCGAGCCGCCAAAGTGCTGGGGATCAGTGATCGCACGCTGCGGGAAAAGATCCGTCGGTATCGCAGAGAGGAACACCCGCAAACCCCCGATGAAGCGTGTCTCGCTCGGGGCGTTCTGCAACCGGTGTCCTAACGCAGCGGGATGAAGACGACGGAAAGATCGACAGAGGAATAGAACCATGGCAGAACAAAAGACGGAAAAGACACAAGATGCGGGGCCTCCGATCCCGGAGAAGAGCGGCCCGATGGCCAAGATCCTGCCGTTGTTGATCGTAGGCGGCGTCGTGGTCGTCTTTGCCTCGGCGGGTTTCCTGGTCGGTCGGTTGTTCGGCACGCGAGGCCAGGCCCAGACCGCTGCGGCGGCTCAGCCGGCGGAACCCCAGACCCCGCCGGTCGACCCCGACCCGGCAGCGAACAAGGATGAAGGGTGGTTCTTCGAGCTCGAACCGGTCGTCGTGAACCTCAACGAGCCGGGCGTCACGCGGTACGTTCGCATCAGCTTGACCCTGGAGGTCGCCAGCAGCTGGGTCCAGGAGGAGGCAAAACTCGTGCTGGACCAGAAGAAGCCTTTGCTGAAACACTGGCTGACTCTCTATCTGTCCAACCAGACGATCGAAGATACCCGCGGCAAGACCAATCTCGTGCGGATGCAGTCCAACATCAGCGACATCTTCAATCAGGGATTGTTCCCCAACGGCCAGCCTCGCGTCATGAACGTGCTGTTCAAGGAGTTCGCGATTCAATAATGAGCCCGTTGGTGGACCATCTCGGCAAGGCGAAAATCCAGCAGCTTCTCGCGGCGATGGGCTCGGTCCCTGCCCAGGAGCAGGCTGTCGAGAACGCAATGCCCTACGACTGGCGCGACCCTCGCTATCTGAACGCCGACCAACTCAATCGGCTGGCGGCGGTGATGAGCCAGGCCGCCGCGCGGTTCGGGGTGATTCTCACGCGATTCTTCCGCCACGAGTTCGACGTTTCCCCCACGGGCATCACCCAACATTTCGCCGGCGATCTGCTTCGTTTCGTCGATCCGGCCAACAGCTACTGTGCGACGTTCAGCCCGGAGAAGGGCCCCTCCTGCGGGTTCCTCGCCATCACGCCCCAGATGACCACGACCTGGGCGTCCCGATTGCTGGGCGACACCGAAATCGCGGGCGATGGGAATCGATCGATGTCCTCTCTGGAGGAATCGCTTCTGTCCGACCTGGTGGCGGCGGTGCTCGATGCGTTTCTCGCCTCTCTGCGGCCGCACGAAACTCTCAGAAGCGATGGGCGGCTGAGCAAAGGCCACCCCAACATCCCGTTCGAGCGGACCGAGGAAATCTGCAAGATCGTGTTCCGCGTCAAGGAAGCCGGCAAAGAAGAATCGTCCGACATCACGTTCGTCCTCTCGTGCAGCAGATTGGCCGCCCTGGTGGGCAAACCTGTTGCAGCCGCACCCCGCACGACGCCCCAGGAACTGTCCCAGACCTTGATGGAGCACCTGCAGCAGATGCCCGTCACGATTCAAGCCAGACTGGCCACGGCCAAGATCGGTTTCCAGGAACTCCTGGACCTCGGCCCCGGCGACATCCTGCTTTTGGACAAACCGATCCAGGAAATGGTGGAGTTGACCGTTGAGAATCGCACCGCCTTTCGCGGCCGTCCGGCCCAGTCTGACGGACGATACGCGATTCTCATCCGAGAAGGGCCTCCCAAGCAGGAAGAAACCCGCACGGGGGCTCAGCCCCAGGCCGGCCGCGGACAGGAGACGCCGGCGCCCAAGATCAGAACAGAACCTAGGAAAGGATAAGACCGCCATGCCCGATACCGCAACCGCAACTGCCGAAAGCCCGGCCCGACAGGATCCCACTGCGGCGGTCCCCCCGGCCGAGGGGGCCCCCACGCCGAACGCCGCATCCGGGAGTTCCACGCAGGTCCACTCGGTCGAATTTCCCGAGGCGCCGCAAAGCGTCGCTTCGGCCGGCACCAGCCAGTTGGATATCCTGCTCGACATGGACGTTTCCATCGCGGTCGTGCTCGGGTCCACGCAGATCCCTGTGCGGCGGCTCCTCCAACTGGGTCCCGGCTCCGTCCTCCAACTCGAGAAACCCATCGAGACGCCCGTGGACCTGTTTCTCAAAGACTCCAAATTCGCGGAGGCGGAGGTCGTCGTGGTGGACGACCGGTTCGCCGTGCGAATTCGTCAGATCGTCGGCGCAGCAGCCGTCGCCCAAGGTTAAGTTCGAGATTGCAAACCATTGACCGTGAATTGACGTATGGCCACTGATCAATCCATCGCAGCAAGGTTGCCGGCCGGGGACGAAAGCCTCCTGAACATCCCCTTCGCTTCGCACAGCAACACCATCCTGGCGCTGGGCTTGGTGACCATCCTGGCCACGTTGATCGTCCCCCTGCCGACGATGTTGCTGGACCTGCTGCTGGCGTGCAGCATCTCGCTGGCCCTGGCGATTCTCATCGTGACGCTGTCCTCGAAAGAGGCCCTGGAGCTGTCCACGTTCCCCTCCCTCCTGCTGTTCACGACGTTGTTTCGCCTGTCCCTGAACGTGGCCTCGACGCGACTGATCCTCCTTCAAGGCAACGCCGGCAAGATCATTCAGACGTTTGGCGAGTTCGTCGCCGGCGGCAGCCTCGTGGTCGGCCTGGTGATCTTCCTGATCCTCGTCATCATCCAGTTCATCGTGATCACCAAAGGCGCCGAACGCATCAGCGAAGTGACCGCCCGATTCACGTTGGACGCCATGCCCGGCAAGCAGATGGCCATCGACGCCGACCTCAACGCCGGGATCATCACGGAAACCCAGGCCAACGAACGGCGGTCCAAGATCGTCAAGGAAAGCGAATTCTACGGGGCCATGGACGGCGCCAGCAAGTTCATCCGCGGCGACGCCAAGGCCGGCCTGATCATCACGGGCATCAACCTCATCGGCGGCATCGCCATGGGCTACTCCCGCGGCATGAACGTCATGACCGCCATCCAGACCTACTCGATCCTGTCCATCGGCGACGGCCTGATCAGCCAGATCCCCTCGCTGATCATCTCCATCAGCTCCGGCTTTCTCGTCACCAAGATCTCGTCCAGCCACGGCGTCGGCCAGGACCTCTCGAAGCAATTCCTCAGGACGGGGCAGCCCCTGACGACCGCCGCCTTCATCATCGGAGCCATGGCCCTGGTGCCGGGAATGCCCAAGATCCAGTTCCTGCTCCTGGCGGCCGGCACGGCTGCAATCGGGAGGATTGCGACCAAGATCGAGAAAACACCGGTCAAATCCACACCCGCTCCCAACAGCAAGAAAAAGACGGAGAAGGAGCCCGTGGAGGAGCTGCTGGACATGGACCGCGTCTCCGTCCACGTCGGCGTGCGCCTGATCACGATGGTCGACCCGCGCAAGAGCAACACGATCTTCGATCGGATCGGGGCCCTGCGACGGCAATTCGCCCAGCAACTGGGACTGGTCATTCCCCTGGTCCGGCTGCGGGACGATCTGAATCTCGAGCCGAACGCCTATGAGATCCGCCTTTCCGAGATCCCGGTGGCCAAGGGATTCCTGGAGCCGGATATGTTTCTGGCGATGGACAGCGGCATGGTGCAGCAGAAGGTCGACGGGATCAAGACCACCGAGCCGGTCTACGGGCTGCCGGCCCTGTGGATCACCGCCTCCAAGAAAGAAGCGGCCGAACTCAGCGGGTACACCGTGATTGATCCGGAATCCGTGTTCATCACCCACTTGTCCGAGACCCTCAAGAGACACGCCGACGAGATGCTCACCCGCGAGGACGTGCAACTGCTGATCGACCGCCTGCGGAAGAATCAGCCTTCGCTGGTCGGCGAAGTGGTCGGCACCGAAGGCGAAATCTCCACCGGCGTCCTTCAGCGGGTCCTGCGGAACCTGCTCAAAAGCGGCATCCCGATCCGCGAGTTGACCGCAATCCTCGAGGCACTGGCCGAAAACGCCGGCAAGACCAAGAATGTGACCACGCTGACCGAACTCGTTCGCAAGTCGTTGAGCCGGACCGTCACCGAGCAGTACAAGGACGCCAAGGGCAAAATCACGGCCATCGCATTCGACCCGGTGCTGGAGCATCAACTGACCTCGTCGCTTCGTCAGGAAGGCGGCGAGCTGATTCTGGGCATTCCCACGGACAAGGCCATCGAACTCAACCGAAAAGCGGCCGACGCGTGGAAATCCGCCATGGATCAGGGCAAGGAGAAAGTGGTCCTGCTGTGCGACGCCCGCCTGCGGGCTCCCATCGCCCAGATGCTCGCCCGAAGCCTGCCGATGCTGCCGGTCGTGGCCTATGATGAGATCGTCCTGGGAACCGACGTACAACCGATCGCAACAATTTCAGTTGCGCCCGATGAAATGACGATAAGGAGCGAATAGGGATGCTGCTGCCAATTCGATCGATCGCGGTCAGCACCGCCGTACTCTGTTTCTTTGGCATAGGGATCCTCGGTTCCTTTGGCGGCCTGTCGCCCTACGTCTGCTGCAAGCGGGCGATGTTGGGGGCGACCGTGGCGTATCTGACGGCAGGAACCGCGTCAAAGGCCATCAATGCGATCTTGACCCAAGCTCTGATCGCCAGTCAAATCAAGAAGAGGGAGCAGCCGGGTGACAATGAAAAGTAATCATACGCTCGATATCCGAGAGCAGGGTATGACCCCGCAACAGGCGGAGGGCATCCCCCTGAGGGATGCCACGTTCGGGGGGGGACCTGACAACGGCGACCATCTGCGGGCCGCTGCCATGCGGGCCTACAGCGGGCACAGGAGCCGCCGCATCGACGACGACGAAATCGTGCAGTTGCTGCCGATGGTCCGCAAAATCGCCCGCCGGGCGGTCAGTTACATCAAACCGCCTTTGTCTTTCGAAGACCTGGTCTCGGCCGGAACGGTCGGTCTGCTCAAGGCAGCCAGGGATTTCGACTCCACCCACCAGGCCGAGTTCAAGACCTACGCCTATATCCGGATCAAAGGAGCCGTGCTGGACGAGCTGCGGCGGGCGTCTCTGCTGCCCTCCGGCGTAACCCGCCAGATCAAAACCGCCCGGGACCTGTGCCGACAGATCGCCGAACAGACGGGCAGCGCCCCGTCCGACGACGAGTTGGCCGAAAAGATGGGGATCTCGGTCGAGAACGTTTGCGGGCTCTTCGAAAGCGCCCGGGCCCAGCAATTCGTGTCCATCGATAGTCTCGACCAGGAAGAGCCCGCTCTGGGGAACCTCCTGGCCTGCGCCGACACGCCCGCCCCCGACAGCCAGTTGGAGAAAGGCGAACTCATCGAACAACTCACCCATGCAATGCAGGAGCTCGATGAACGGCGACTGCAGATTATCATCCTGTATTACCAGCAGCATTTGACCATGAAACAAATCGCGGAAGTGCTTGAGATCACCGAATCGCGCGTCAGTCAGTTGCACGCCAGCGCCCTTTTCAGCCTGTCAACCAAATTGGAGCAGTGGAAAGATGACGGATAGCGATTTCATTTTCATCCCGCCTGTGGAGAATCTGCACAGTGTTCAGAGCCTGACGCCGGCCAAACAGCAGGAGGAGCGAAAACGCCGACAGAAACAGCCGGCCCCCCAGCCACAACCAGGCGAAACGCCTCTGAACGAGACGCCCCAGGAACAGATTCCCGATCCAAACAACGATCAACACAAAATCGACTACTGTGCCTGACGCCGGAACCACCCGCGTCAGGATCCCCCCAGTGGGGAAGGACGACCAGATGACCAAAACGATACGACACATTCTGAAGGCCGACGAGGTCAACCTGGATGCCCCGCTTCGGCTGAGTCTCGACCCGGCCGCAACGCCATCCTGCCAAGCCTCGCGATCGGCTTCGCCCGCTTCCAGCGTGCGCATCGTGCAGAATCATCCGGACTATGCCGTGATCGAGGTGACCTGCGCCTGCGGCAGGACGACCTCGATCCGTTGTGATTATGTGGCGGCGAGCCCCTCGCCCGTACGGCAGGAGCCGGCCCAGGGATAGACGATCGCTGCCGGGCGGATCGAGAAGGCCGCCCCAAGAGACCGTCAACCCCATGATGGAGAAGCACCATGACCCAAACCATGAGATTAAAACTGTTGTTCGTCGCGATGGTGGCCCTGGCGATTGCCGGGTGCACCGCGCCGCAGAGCACCGCCAATACGATCGCCAAGGCCCCCGACTCCGACGCCGCGACAGCCAAACGATTCCAGGACACTCCCAGGGAAGGCCGCACCGCGGTCGAATCCGCCATCGAGCTGTCCGAAAAATACGCCAAGCTGTCCGACCAGAGTGTCGCCCTGCGGCAGGAGAACCAGCGACTGACGGGCGAAAACGAGAGTCTGCGGCAGCAGTTGGTGGACCTGGACACCAAGCTCAAGCAAACCCAGAAGGAACTCACCGAAGCAAACAATCTGCTGATCGAGATGCTCACGGAACTGAACCACTGGAAGAGCAATATTCTCGGTTTCCGTGGCGAGATGCGGGACGCCGCCAAGGCCCAGTTGGAGGCCCTGCTGAAAGTCCTGGAAATTCTCGGCGGCGAAGCCGAAGCGGGGATCTTGGAGCAACGGCATACCGAGACGCTCCAGCCGGACGCCGACGACGCGATCCCGATCGAGACACCGCAAGGGGGCGAGCCCAATGGGATGCAGTGACACGATACGAAAACACGCGCAAGCTTCAGGGAGTGAAACCGGTTCGCTGTCGTTCCGTGCTCGGGAGTCGCGGCTTTCCTCGCCATCTATCCTTCTGGCGATCCTGGCGGCAGGTTTGCTCTGCGGGTGTGCCTCCAACCGCGCCAAGGATCCGATGGCCGGCAGCTATTTCCTGGACCGGAACAAGGACCTATTAACCCTGGGCCGGGTCGCCTTGGTGGAGATGGACAACATCTCCGGTTTCCAGCAGATGTCCGGCGAGATCACCGAGGCCCTTCACCTGGAGATCCAGAAGCAGCAGGTCTTCGGCCTGGTGATTGTTCATCAGGATGACCCGGCGTGGCGCAGCCTCCAGGAGAACCTCGATTCCCTTCAGGCCATGAAGCAACTGGTGGTCCTGCGAGAGACCCTTCGCAGCAACGGCCTGCTGGTGGGCACGATCACCCAGTATCAGCCCTACCCGCACATGGTGATCGGCCTTCGCCTGAAACTGGTGGACCTCACCGACGGTCAACTGATCTGGGGCGTCGAACAAGTCTGGGACAGTACCGACAGGGCCATTCAGAAACGGATTCAACGGTATTACAAACAGCAGGCAAAGTCCGGAAGTTCTTCTCTGAACCAGGAACTCACGGTTGTCAGCTCCTTAAACTTCTGTAAATTCGTGGCTTATGAAGTGGCCTCCACGCTGCACCCTCCGCAAGAGCCGTAGTCGGCGTGGCCGGCGTCGGAGAAATATGGCCTCCAACAGCGTCAGGAACGCATTTTTCCTCGGGAAGGGCTAAAGATTCCGCGGAATCATGCGAGAACTAAGGGTAGAAGGGCCATGAAGGGATCAGAACATGATTGAGAATATACAAAACAACCACGTGGCACGGATGATGGGGACCAACACGGCCCCTCACACCGATACCGCAAATCGACCGGCGGTCAACGATTTGGACGCCACGCTCCAGGTCAACTTTGCCGACACGGTCAACCAGGCGATGCAGATGATAGAGACGGATACGGACGCCGTCGCAAAGGCCAGAGAATTGCTGCAATCCAATCGTCTCACGACGCCGGAAAACATTCGGTCCGCCGCGGAGAACATCCTGACTTTCGGCGTTTGACCAACTGACAACTTTGTAGATTGCGCCGCGGGGCCAGCCAAGGATGGCAAAAAAGGCCCCGTATTTTTTTGCGCCTGCGGGAAACCGGGAGTTCCAGAACGCCGAGTCACTGAGGGCGGAGCGGCCGACGAGCCGATCAAACGTAGCAGTCGAGGAGCGAGCCGACCGGAAGCTGGCCCCAATCGGGTTTCTTGGAACGCCGTTGCGAATCCGGGGAGAAGGAGCTTCCGTACTGTCGAACCCGAACGCGAACAGGGATCGGCTCCTGCGGCTCAACCACACGGAAGCTGTCTCCATACGACCAGTCCATCCGATCAGCCGGATGCAACAAGCCGCGATCAACAGGTTGACGAAAAATCAGGTTCGACATCATTCATATCCCCAACCTCCTTCATCATATCCAAAAACCAGATCTCACTCAAGCGAGCGGAGGCCTTCGCCGCCGACGAACCGTCATCCATGGCGTCTCTGTATTCGAAGGGCAGGTATTATGGGACAACCCTGCCGATCGGGGAAAATAAAAAGACAGAGTTCTTCACATTCCTCTTGTGAGAGAGCCGATGAAGAGACTGGATTGATGTGCCCGAACCAGGTTCGGACGACAGGGAACCGGATGCGCATTATACTTCAATGTCCGCGATGTGGTTGCCGATGGTGGCTGGATGGCGCCGCCGCGGATCGCCGTCTGCGCTGCCGCAAGTGCGGGCTGCTGCTGAAAGTCCCTCGCCTTGACGAGCTGCCCAAGGCCACAGAGGTCATCGAGAAAGCCAAGAACGAGGTTTACGTGGACGACGCCGGCCGCACCTATGGCTGACCTGTGATCCGTCGCACGATCCCGGTCTTTGGCAAGGCGGAACTGAGTTGCCTGCCGCCATTCACGCCGAAGCCTTAGCGAGCTTCGGCAAGAAACGCCGCGAGATCATCC
>CALMMH010000272.1 GCA_937868145.1 uncultured Phycisphaerales bacterium | reverse complement strand
TCGTCGCGGTTCGTCATCGAGCAGGGCGTCATCGGCCAGATCCGCCGGGCGCCGCTGGGCGTCGTGCTCTGCATGGGACCGTTCAACTATCCGCTGAACGAGACCTTCACCACGCTGATCCCCTCGCTGATCATGGGCAACGTCGTGATCTTCAAGCCGCCGAAGATGGGCGTACTGCTCCACCGGCCGCTGCTGGAGGCGTTCCGCGACTCGTTTCCCGCCGGCGTCGTGAACACGGTCTACGGCGAAGGCAAGAGGGTCATCCAGCCTCTGATGGAGTCGGGCCGGATCGACGTCCTGGCGTTCATCGGCTCCAGCCGGGTGGCGGATATCCTCAAACAGCAGCACCCCAAGCCGCACAGGCTCCGCTGCGTGCTCGGCCTGGAGGCCAAGAACGCCGGCATCGTCCTGAAGGACGCGGACCTCGACCTGGCGGTCAAGGAATGTGTGCTCGGCTCGCTCTCCTACAACGGCCAGCGCTGCACCGCTCTCAAGATGCTCTTCGTGCACGAGGAGATCGTCGACCGGTTCCTGCCCAAGTTCGCCGAGGCGGTCAACAAGCTCAAAGGCGGCATGCCCTGGGAGCCGGGAGTCCAGATCACACCGCTGCCGGAGCGGGACAAGACGAAGTACCTCCGCGACCTCATCGAGGATGCCCAGGCCAAAGGCGCGAAGGTTGTCAACGCGGGCGGCGGGCAAGTGAGCGGCACCTTCATGTCGCCCGCGGTGGTTTACCCGGTCCGGCAGGGCATGCGTCTGTACGTCGAGGAGCAGTTCGGCCCGGTGGTTCCCATCGCGACTTTCAAAGACGTGGCCGAGCCGATGAACTACGTGATCGACTCGAACTATGGCCAGCAGGTGAGCCTCTTCGGCAGCGACGCGGACGTCATCGCGGCCCTCGTGGATCCGCTGGTCAACCAGGTCTGCCGAGTCAACATCAACAGCCAGTGCCAGCGGGGCCCCGACACGTTCCCCTTCACCGGTCGCAAGGACTCCGCGGAAGGAACGCTGTCCGTCTCGGACGCCCTGCGAGTCTTCACAATCCGGACCCTGGTGGCCGCCAAAGAAACCGACGCGAACAAGCTCCTGATCAAGTCCATCCTCACGGCCCGCAGTTCGCGCTTCCTGTCGACGGACTTCATCTTGTAGAGCGGTTCTTTCTGTGAGGTCCGACTGGCCAAGTTCGGACCTGTTCTGTCCACGTGCAACCTGGATTATCCCAGCGAGAATATTGATTTGTCCTGTCCCGTCGTGTTATCATTCTCCGTGATAGCGAAAGGGAACCGGATGTTGGAACCGCCTCAGACAATGTAAGGGCTGCTTATGAATTGCACAATCGTTGTTCCGCAGGTGTTCTATGATCTTATTGCGCGTATTCTGCCGGGCCTATTCTTCCTTTTGGTCTTGTTCCTCGGGTTTCCGGACTTGGGTAGGTATCTCCAGGTGTTTGGGACTTCAAATGTTAACAGCATGATTGATTTCTTTGGACAAGGAGTTGGCTACGTTACATTGAGCTACTTTCTTGGCTGGCTATTCTCCGCATTCACGCGTTGGTCAAGATGCGATGCATTACGCAAGAAATACGAAAGTCAGGGTGAGAAGGGCGGAAAATCAAAATACCAGTGGATTCGATTGTCACACCCCGGCGCTGGGTTTCGGATTGTAAAACTCCGAGCAGAAGCGCGAATGGTCGAGGCTACACGGACTGCCATGCTTGCTACGATGGCATTGAGTCTCTTCTACCTTCAACTCCTTTCGTTCTTGGACGCCGGTGTTCAGGTGAGCCAGAACAGGGGTTTGACAGTCCTCATTGTGGCCACGGTTTCAGCCATAGGATTTCGCAAGTGTGAGACGAAGGCATGGGACTACTACTGGGCGAACGTTCACAGCATCTACAACATCC
>CALMMH010000271.1 GCA_937868145.1 uncultured Phycisphaerales bacterium | reverse complement strand
GAAACGGGGGGCGCCATTACGCCGGTGAGTTCCATGCTCCGGTGGGTCCAGACCAATGGAGGCAAAGATTTATAAGGCGGCGATTCCATCGCATGCGCAATATGAATCACGAAGAAGACCTCTCGGATAAACCTGTGCACGTGGCAAATGGCCCGCCCTCCAAGGGGGGCTCTGCCAGGAAGCCAATACCGGCCGGCAGACGCTCGAAGTCTTTCATCTGGGTCACCTGGATCACCAAGCTCATGGCAGGGGAGAAGCAATGCGAGTGGGCGACTTGGTTTCGTTCTCACTATATCTGGGAGAAGGTCCCCAGCGGTCTGGATGTGGCCAAGTGGACGGCCGATCATGCCCAACTGCTGCGGACTCGTAAGGCCGCCCTCGAAGCCGAAGGCTTCACCGTGTACGCGGAGGATCAGAACTCCTTCACCCTCGTGGGGGAGACTGGCATCGAAGTTTCCGGCAAGCCCGACATCGTGGCCATCCGGGGAGCGGAGATCCGTGTGGAAGACTGCAAGACCGGCAGCCCGCGTCATTCCGATCACTTCCAGGTATTGATCTACATGCTGGCGCTGCCTCACGTCGAAGGCCCCTGGAAGGACCGCAAATTGGAGGGACGCCTTGTGTACGGCAACACCCTCGTGGACATCCCCTCATCGAAGATCGACGACCAGCTCAAGGAGCTGTTCCGTAAGACGATTCTACGAATTGGCGGAGAAGAACCACCGACCAAGATGCCGAGCTGGGGCGAATGCCGCTACTGCGATATCTCCAGCGCCGATTGCCCTGAGAGAATGGAAACCGAGCCCAAGGCGATCGGTAACCACGGTCTCTTCTGAGAATGAGTCCCATCTCGTATGGTGCTCACATCCTCGTCTCCTCATCGACTCCCTCCGATTTTTTCATGACCATCGCCGCGATGCCATGGGCATCGGACAACCAGTCCGTTGCCCCCTTACCATGGTAAGGTCGTTGCGATGCGACCCGGCCGCGCCACGGTTTAACCTGATAGGATGCCACAAACGATATCAGCGGCGACGGACCTCGCTTCGATCGCTAACGTGCAGTCCTCAAAGCACTTACGCGTTGCGGTCCTTCTCGTATCTGGTTCAGGGTAGCCAAAGGGAGTGCATACCCCGGCCAACGGCACCGTCGCGGCCGGAACACAGGATTGCCGAAATGGAATCATCTGTATCGAACGTCTGGGCGGACTGCTGAAAGCCTCCCATCGCAAAGCCGCGCGACACTGCCCTGCCCATAGTTCGGCCATATCCAATGCTCCCGCCTCGGCTACCCCAAGGTTCCCCCTCGCACCGTGAGCCTCGGACCTGCCGCCAGTGTCGTATCTGTATCTCTCATCCGCAACCCCGGATTGTACGTATTCCCGAAGATCACCGTCCCGCCGTCTGAAAGCATCTGAGTCCTGTTAATTCAATCCAACTGCGAGTATTGAATGTGGATGTGTTCTGCCGTCAGGTGTTCATGCCTCATGCCAAGTGTCTGTGTTCAATTCGAATATCAGAATGCATAATCTCGATGGGCGGAAGTCGCGCGACCGCAGGATGAACTCGGCAGTCATCTCAGAGGTCATATCATCCTTTCGGCTCGCATAGAGAGTGCCCACACTTCCACCTTGGTCAAGCAGAATCCCCCGAGTGGCCCCCATGTCGCTCAACGTCAATCCAAGTTCCTTCATACTCCCTTGTTTCTGAGCGATGAAGATGTCGCCTTCAGCATTCACGCCGACGGCACTCTGTAGATATCGTTTCTCGATGAATGCTTGCTCTTCCCTATCGCCGCTCAATGCTTCATGCTCGCCTGCGTCCAGCAGTCTGTCAAACTGAAATTCAGGCAGCCGGGCTGCAGATCTAAGTCGCTGGGATGCAGAGTTCATGGGTTCATTCACAAATACATCCATCCACACCCCCATGTATTCCTGGATTTTGCGATGGGCCACTCTTCGTTCCTCATTACTCCCGGATGTGGCGCGCAAAGCGTAGACGTGGCGGATGTCGTAGGTTTCCGCAATCAGGTCTTCCGTCTGCGCGACATAGCCATCCCACAGAATGGGTTGGCCAGACGTTAGCCAGGCACAGTCGCATGCCGGCTCCGGCCGGCCTCTTTGGAAGCTGAATCTCTCTATGCCGGCGTGCTTCTTGTCACGATCATAGTGCAGACATGTATACAACCAACCGGTCTGGATACGCTTCTCCTCCCAAGCCGACTTCAATAGCCTGTGTCTGCCATCCTGATTGGTCCATCCCAGTATACCCAAGTTGCTGATAAGATTGCCATTCCCCACAGCTACAATAGATCCCGCGGTCGAGAGAGGCACACAGGTGCTGATATGCTCGACATACTCGCGTCTTCCTAATTCATCGTACGCGCGAACAGGTCGCCCCAAGTGCTTTTGGCTCTCGTCGAGCGGAACCGCAAGATTGTCGAACCCGCAATGAAGTGGACCGCTCTGTATCTTCTCCCGCAGCTCTCGGGCACGCGCATAGTCCCGCACGAGACCATATGTACCCTGAATCTTGTCAGGCGGCCAATCTGGAGTGCTCAGGTGCACATCCAAAATGTGATGAGCGGGAATTCGAAGACGGATTTCTTGCTGAATACCGATCATTCGCGAAATCCTTCATGGCCATGCAATACCTGCCCCCTTGTTCTCGCCGGCTTCCAACATGTCGAGCTATCCTCCTCGCTCAGCCGCCTCCTTGCGAACGAAATGACGGCATCGTTTTCATCGCTCGACTCTGACCAGTTGCCCGAAAACGACCAAGGCCGTGCATGCTATCAGAGTTCCAGTAATCCTATGATTTCCCGGGCTAGAGCCTCCGTGTTGGCGGCAACAAACGGGGTTCTCTTCGGCTTCTTCGGGTTGCGACGGTAGGTAGCGAAAATCTCGTCGATATCAAGCTTGCACCGAATTGGCTCGCCAGTCCTTGGATCGAGTATCGTAAGGCCAGCCCGCAGGCCAATGAAGAAACCTGGCAGAATATCGTAGGTTGCAAACCCCT
>CALMMH010000270.1 GCA_937868145.1 uncultured Phycisphaerales bacterium | reverse complement strand
GCGTGGGCAGACGCTCGCGCACGTGCCGCAACCCGTGCACAGCTTGCGTTTGACCCCCGGCTCGATTGTGGGGATTTCTTCCATGGCTCAGGATCCGCTCCCGCCCGATCCCTGGATCACACGCGCGACCGCCGCAATCTGTGCGGCAAGTTCTCCTTGGATCGATTCGAGAGCTGCGCGGATCGGCTCCCGTCTTTCGAAGAGCCCGCACACCGCCTGTGTGGCCTCTGTCTGACCGATCGCGTCCATATCGAGGATCTGCTGTTCGCAGCAACACATCCGGCCGATGATGCCGTGCGTTCGCGTGTCCTGTCGATTGGTCATCGCCGCGAATGGCGTTCCCATCGACACGGCGCCGATCAAGGAGTGGGTTCGCTCGCCGACGAGGAAGTCGCATCGGCCCACGATGCCCTTGAGCAACCGCGCTTCGCAGTCCTGTTCCAGGATCGCATGGTCGTTCGGCGATGACTTCATCTGCTCGACAACATGCCTGGCGGCCACAATGTCGCTGCCGCTGTCCTCGACGGAGTGCGGCAGGAACAGAACGAACGCGTGATACCGTGAGATGAGGGCATCGAGAATCGCGGCCAGGTACGCGGCGTGAGCCTGCCGCTTGGCCTGGCCCTGTAGATCGGGGCGAAAGCCCGCGAACACACGGCCTTTTTCGAGCGCCGTCACGGCGACGATGGGCCTGCCGGCTTGTTTGGCCTGGCGGTAACGTGGATCTCGTTCGAGGAATTCTCGGGCGGTCTCAGGCGGTTGCGGCCGCATCGCGAACGCGGGGTCCGGGGCGATCATCAGCTTGCCCGGGTCGCGGCAGACCTGTCTCATGCTCGCGTACGAGTGCTCCTCGCGGAATACGCAGAAATCGCTTTCAGCCATGGCGCGGCGGTATAATTCTGCCTTGTAGAACCGTCCCCCGCCAATTCCCGTGCTGGCGCCGAGGATTCCGACTCGCTTGCCGTATCGCTTCGCCAAGTGGATAATTCCGCAGGACTCGACGCAAAAGACGCCGTCGTGACCGACGAGCACGTACTGCGCCCGATCGAAAAACTCCTGGAGCGGACGCCGTTCCGTCGGCCCGCCGGGCGTCAGGTTCTTGAGCGGGCCGTAGATGCCGACCTGCAATTGCAGCGCGATCCACGCCTGCATGAGAACCCGGGCGCGGCCGGAAAGCGAGGAATTTCCTTCGAGCCGAAAGATCCAATCGATCGGAAAGGTTGTGACATTGCCTCGCACGGTCACATCCGGAACGTTGTCGAACAGACCCAACGAGACGGGACGTCCCCCTGAGAGCATGTCCTCGATCCCACGAACAATGGCCTCCTCGCCCTTGTTCGCGACCGGCACATAGTCCGCGATCAAAATGTGCAAGGCGTCGTCCATGCGGATGCATCTCTTATTATAGATTCGGTTTTTCCGGAGAACAAGTTCATTCGCCTCGCCGGGAGTTGTCAACTCAGTGGACACGTTTGAGAACAGAGAGCAATCGCTGACGCTCCGCACCGTTCATCCCCAGACACCAGGCGGAAATCACGGTCGTGGCGCCCGCCGCGCCGACGACCGCGAACAGGCCAAGCCAGGACGCCGGAGGAATAAGACATTTCCATACGACAATAAGGATCGTACTGGGGATTGTGCTCAAGAGGGCCGGTTGCCAAACGTGGACCAGGCTCTCCCTTGCGGGGATCTGCATTTTGCGATTGAAATAGATCGGGATGATGATGCCGGCCACCAGAGCCATCGGCACCAGATTGCTCCAGGCGATGCCGATCAGGCCCCATCCGAGCACGGCCACCGTGAAGACCGCGGTGCACACGCACAAGACCGCTTCCACCGCGGTCAGGAGTCCGAAGACGCGGTGCTCGCCGCGTCCGGCCAAGACCAGGAAGTTGCTGTGCTGGCTCATGATCAGGAAATAGCCCACCGTCAGAATCGCGAGGATCTTCCCCATGAGCGAGAGCACGCCGGGCTCGGTGAACTTGGCGCCGACCCAAACCGTGAGAAACTCCTGCCCCATCACGATGAGGAACGCCGCAGCCGGAATCAGGACCAGCAGGCTGTACTTCTGCGTGAGAAACGCGATGAGCTTGACGCGGGTATGATCGTCCCGGGCGTCAAGATCGCTGACGGCCGGCTTGATCGCGGCCGTGAAGGCCTGGAGGAACTCCGAGAGCAACAACACGCCCGCGGCGGCGGTCGAGAAGATCGTGATCCGGTCCGGCGGCAGGAAGATGCCGATGATTGTCTCGCTGGCCCGGTAGATGATGAGGGCCCCCATTGCATAGAGAAACGTGTTGACGCCGTAGAAGAGCATTTCCTTCAGCATGCCGCGGTCTACGTTGTTCCAGGAGAGGTATCCCTTGGGCAGAAGCCGGCGGGCCAGGACGTGCTGGAGTCCCCGGGCGAGGATCTCGCTGACGCCATAGATGAGCCCCAAGGTCACCAGGCCGTAGCCGCGAAGGAGCAGGATGACCGTGAGCGTCGTTCGAATCACCAGGACGATCAACGTCACGATGCTCACCATGTCGTATCGTTGCAGGCCGCTGAGCACGGCGGTCGTTAATTGCAGAGGCGTCGAAGCCGCGAAGGTCAGGCCGACAACGAGCACCAGCGCACTGGTTGTACGGACCAACTCAGGCGGGATCTGAAACCAGTCGCCCACCTTCACGGACAGGACGATCGTCAGGATCGCCAGCACCACGGCGATGATCGTGAAGAAGAACAAGGCGGTGCTGACGGTTCGACGGATGCCGTCTTCGTCGTCCTTGGCCAGGTACATGGGGATTCGGCGGTTGATCGCGCTGTTGAGTCCCATGCCCAGGAGGATTCGATAGCGAAAGACCGAGCCGATCAGCACCCATACGCCGTAGCTCGCCTTGCCCAACTCGCCCACGAAGAACGGGACCAGCAGGAACGCGACCACCGCGTTGCTCATCAGCATCAGGAGATTGAAAAATGTATTGCGAACCAGCGATCGCGGCGTTGTGACTGTCTTGGCCATAGAATGTCGCTC
>CALMMH010000269.1 GCA_937868145.1 uncultured Phycisphaerales bacterium | reverse complement strand
ATCCGTGTTCCATGAAGACCGACAGCGCCGACCCGTCTGCCCTCCCACCTGGCGTGGGCGACGTTGCCTTGGTGGGACGTCGCCTTCCCCTCAGCCATGTTTCTGGCGCAAAGCGACAAATCCCAGGGGTTTGGGGACAGGGTCCCCAAGGGCCACGGAAGTATGCGAAAACCGGATGAGCCACAATATCGGCCGACACTTGGCGTTCATACGCGATGTTCTGCAGTTGAAGTTCGTGACACAAAGCCTCTTCATAGATCGATTCCAGGAGACCCGGCCCAAGAGCCTTGTGGACCTCCATCGCCGCCCCAATGATCCGTTCAGTCAGTTCATCGGTCATAGGCGTCGCCTATCCCCACCTCTTCATTTCCGTCTTCCTCTCTGTGATCTCTGTGGCCAATCACTCACTCTCAAACTTGACTTTTTCCGCGTCTCCCCAGAGCAGTTCGAGCTCGTAGAAGCTGCGGTACTCGGAGTCGAAGAGATGGATGACCACGTCGACGAAGTCCAGCAGAATCCATCGGCCCTGTTCGTAGCCGGCCCGGCCGAAGCGGCTCATGCCCTGGTCGCGTCCGATCTGGGAAACCTCGTCGCAAACGGTTCTCATCTGCCGCTCGCTGGTGCCGGTGGCGATCACGAAATAGTCCGTCGCGGAGGACAGGCCTCGCAGGTCCAACACCACGATGTCGGTGCAATGCCGCTCTTGGGCGATCCTCGCCGCTGCAATCGCGAATTCCTTCGCTTTCTTATTTGGCTTTCTTCTCGCCAATCGTTTTACCTCACTGTCTTTGCCGTTCTGGAAAATGGGGCATCAGGCCTACTTTGAGGAGGGGAAACCTCTTTCCTCGGTTTCTCCTCCTCAAAACAGGGTCGGCCCAACAGAATACAGTCCATGTCGATTCTTCAAGGAAATCGAAGAATTGAGATTTCCTTGAAGAAGCTAGGCCTGATGCCCCATTTTCCAGAACCTCATTATACGAAAAAGAAAAGGGGTGGCCACACGCGGGCCACCCCTTTAGAGTACCGAGAGAACCGGACGACGTCAATCGTCGCCTGATTCAAACCGCGATCATTGACTGCCGAGGTGCAGCCAAGCGCTAACCTGCGGAGCGAGTTTGACGATCACGCCGGAGAAGACCACGCTGACCATCGACATCAGCTTGATGAGAATGTTCAGGCTGGGGCCGGAAGTATCCTTGAACGGATCGCCGACCGTGTCGCCGATGACGGCTGCCTGATGCACCGGGTTCTTGGTGCCGTCGGGCAGTTTCTTGCCGCCGTGGGCGCCCTTCTCGATGTATTTCTTGGCGTTGTCCCAGGCGCCGCCGGCGTTGTTGAGCGTGATGGCCAGGACAAAGCCGGTGGTCATGCCGCCCACCAGAAGGCCCATGACGCCCGAGACGCCCATGAGCAGACCGGTGACAACCGGCACGATGATCGCCAACAGAGAGGGCAGGACCATTTCCCGCTGCGCGCCCTTCGTGGAAATCGAGACGCATCGAGCGTAATCCGGCTTGCCTTTGCCTTCCATGATGCCCGGGATCGATTTGAACTGCCGCCGGACCTCTTCCACCATGGCGCCGGCAGCACGACCGACCGCCTTCATGGTCATGGCGCAGAACACGAAAGCCATCATGCCGCCGATGAACAGGCCGCCGATCAGCTTGGGATTCATGATCGTCAGGTCGTAGGCGCGAACGAAATCACTCATTGTCGCGGTCTGGGCATTGATCGCCCCGACGACGCCGTCCTTGGCCGCGAAGACGACCTCGCCGACCCTGTAAATGCCATCGGTGCTTTCCGTGGCCAGTCTTCCGATCCAGATGCGGATCTCTTCGATGTAGGCGGCCAGAAGGGCCATGGCGGTCAGAGCGGCCGAACCGATGGCGAAGCCTTTGCCCGTCGCCGCCGTGGTGTTGCCCAGAGAGTCGAGGGCGTCGGTTCTCTTGCGGACCTCGGGATCGAGGCCGGCCATTTCGGCGTTGCCGCCGGCGTTGTCGGCGATCGGGCCGTAGGCGTCGGTCGCCAGAGTGATGCCGAGGGTCGAGAGCATGCCCACCGCGGCGAAGCCGATGCCGTAGAGGCCCATGGCCACGTTGGTGAAGCCGCCGGCGAAGCCGTAGGCACACAGGATGCCGATCACGATCGTGACGACCGGCAGACCGGAGGAGTACATGCCATTGGCGAAACCGTCGATGATGGTCGTCGCCGGGCCCATTCTCGCCTGGTTTGCGATGCCTTTGGTCGGCTTGTATTCATCCGAGGTGTAGTACTCGGTGAACTGGCCGATCATGACGCCGGCCATCAGACCGGAGACCACCGAGCCGAAGATGCCCCAGCTGATCCAGTCCGTCATCGCCAAGATCGCGATTGCAACGAGGATCAGGACGGAGCTGCCCAGGGTTCCCGTCAGAAGGGCGCGTAGAAGGTTCTTCTGGCTGGCGTCCTCTTTGCAGCGGACCATGAACATGCCGGCGATCGAGAGGAAGATGCCGATGCCTGCAACGATCATGGGAGCCAGCACGGCCTTCAAGGGGTCCATGCCGCTTGCCGCCACGGCTGCCAGTGGCAGAGCTGCACCCAGCGCTGCGGTCGAGAGGATGGAGCCACAATAGCTCTCGTAGAGGTCGGCGCCCATGCCCGCGACGTCGCCGACGTTGTCGCCGACGTTGTCGGCGATGGTCGCCGGGTTGCGCGGGTCGTCTTCCGGAATGCCGGCTTCGACTTTGCCGACGAGGTCGGCGCCGACGTCCGCGGCTTTGGTGTAGATGCCGCCGCCGACGCGGGCGAAGAGGGCCTGCGTCGAGGCGCCCATGCCGAACGTGATCATCGTCGTGGTGATTTCGACGAGCAT
>CALMMH010000268.1 GCA_937868145.1 uncultured Phycisphaerales bacterium | reverse complement strand
GTCTGGGGCGTTTTCCACTTGATATGTGCGGCGGCACTGCTTGCGGAGGAGCCGCAATGGAAGGTTCGCGATCATATTCCCTTCGAGAGGATCATCGTCCAGGCCCATCGCGGCTACGGGAATTCCGGACCGGAAGGTTCGCTCGAATCGTTCGAGATGGCCTGGAAGCTCAACATGGTCCCGGAAGCGGATCTTCGCATGACGAAGGACGGCGTCATCGTGTCCTTTCACGACAACAACTTGGCCCGAATTCTCCCGGACGCCCCCGAGGAACTGAAGAAGAAGGGGATCCGGGATCTGACGTTTGAGGAGACGCAGCAACTCGACATCGGACGATATCGCGGCGAGGAGTTCGCCGGCCAGAGGATTATCAGCCTGGCCAAGATGCTCGAAGTCCTCGATGCGCATCCCGAGCGCATGCTCTACATCGACATCAAGCAAGTCGATTTCGATCTCCTGGCCCGACAGACGATGGGCTGCCATCCTCAACTGATTGCCGCGTCGACCAAGTACGACGAGCTCAAGGAATGGAAACGGGCCGCTCCGCAATCCAAGACGCTTCACTGGATGGGCGGAAAAGAGGAGGACATCGAGAAACGGCTGGCCGCTCTGCGAGAAGTGGACTTCGCGGACATCGACCAGCTTCAGATCCATACTCGCATCAACGACGACGGCAGCATCTCCCCGAGCGAAGCATTCCTGAGGAGGACCGGCGAGGAGCTTCGCGGACATGGCATTCTGTTTCAGACGTTTCCCCAGACTCAGGGCGACAAGGCCGAGACCTACCATCGGCTCCTGGACCTCGGCTTCGCCAGCTTCGGCACCGACTATCCCGAAGTCACGATGAACGCCATCAGGGCATACTACGACGAAGGCAAGCGGATCACCCTGGACTCTCTGCTTGAAGAGATGATCGATCGGGACCGCGTGGCCCGATTCCCCAAGCCGCTGTACCGGTCGCTCCAGGCGTCCAGCTACAATCGCGAATCCGTGCATCGGGACAAGCCCGGCTGGTTCGCCGACAGCGACGGACTCGGCTTCATCCGCACCGAAACCATCGATGGCAAGACCGAGTGGGTCGTCATGGAGCACGAGGGGCCGGGCTGCATCACGCGGATCTGGACGCCGTTCTTTTATTACGATTTCAACGAGCGGGTCGGCCCGAACGTGAGAATCTACCTGGACGGGTCCGAGACGCCGGTGATCGACGAGAGCCTGATCAAGCTGGTGACCGCCCAGGGCTTCGTCAAGCCTCCCTTCGCAGCCTTCACCGCGCGGGCGGGCGATCTCTACCTGCCGATCCCCTTCGCCAAGAGCTGCAAGATCACGATGACGGGCAAGCCCTTCTACCACATCATCAATTACCGCGCCTACCCGGCGGGCACGGCGGTGGAGACCTTCACTCGAGTTGCCTACGATGCCGCGGACACCGAGCGGATCGGCAAGGTCCTCAATGAGACTCCCGGTCGCAAACCCGGCCCGACCAGAGCGATCCACGAAGACGTCGCAGCGGGCGCCATCGCCGAAATCACGTTGCCGGACGGTTCGTCTGCGGTGCGAGAGTTCACCATTCGCATCAAGTCCGCCGCGGGCGACGCCACTCTGCGTTCCACGGTGCTGATGATGACCGCGGATGGGGAGCAGACGATCTGGTGCCCGGTGGGCGACTTCTTCTGCTGCGCCGACTCGCTCCATCCATTCCAAACGTGGGAGCGGACCGTTGCCGAGGATGGTACGATGACGTGTCGCTGGGTGATGCCGTATGAGAAGTCCGCGACGATCCGAGTCGCCAACCTGGGACAGCAGCCGGTGACGGTCGATCTGACCGCGGCTGTCGAGCCGTGGCGGTGGGACGACCGATCCATGCACTTCCACGCCAACTGGCGTTCGGACGACGTCGTGCCGGGGACGCCGTTCCAGGACTGGAACTTCATCGACATCGATGGCCGCGGCGTGTACGTGGGCGACGCCTGGACCGTGCTCAACATCGAGGACGGCTGGTGGGGCGAGGGCGACGAGAAGATCTACGTCGACGACGCCTGGGACAAGGGCTTTCCCACCCATTTCGGGACCGGGACGGAGGACTACTACGGCTGGGCGGGCGGCGTGAATCCGACGCGGGCCGACGAATTCGACGAGCCATTCCTCGCGAACGTCCGGGTCGGCGGGTTGGGCCCGGCTCATCTGACTCGCGGCTACAACATCTGCACGCGGACCCGCAGCCTGGACGCGATCCCATTCCGCACGCGTCTGCGTTTCGATATCGAAGCGTCGTTCGGCACGCAGATGCGGATGCCCTGGGATCTGCTCGGCTACTCGGCCGTGACATTCTGGTACGCAGTCCCCGGCGCGACCAGCAACCGCGGCCCGCAACCTCAGGAGGCTGCCGAGCCGATCGTGACGATCCCTCAATTGCAGAAGATGTCCGACGAGATCAAGAGCAAGATTGAACAAAGCGACAAATAGAAAGGCGGGTTCCTCCATGACCAGAGTGTTTGTGGTCGGTCTCTGCATTGCGGTGTCCCTCACCTCTTTGGCCTGTCGGAGCAGGCCTGAAGCGTCCCCTCCGGCCGAAGAGCCGGAGACCGTGAGCGATGACGCCGGAATCCTTGATATGAACTCGCCCTCGATCAAGGACGAGGACAAGATCACCGATCGCCGGACCGTTGCGTCGAAGTACGAGACCCTCGACGGCAAACGGGTCCTGGGGGTGAAGACGGACCTGGTCAAGATCTCCGTCAACGTCCAGGACGTCATCGGGTATTTCGACCGGCGGTTCGTCGAGCTTCCCCATCTGACAGATGAGAAGGCCCTGGCCGACAAGTTCCGTGGCGAGCAGGACGTTCGCGAGTACCGTTACGACGACTTCCTGCCGGGCGAGAAGGATCGGCTGTACTTCTGCATGATGGCCTTGCTGGAGGAGGGCAGTTTCCTGATGACGTTGAACGATACAGGAGCGAGGGTTCCGCGAATCATCGCCTGCAAGTACTCGCAGATTCACGGCCCGATGGACGGCTACGCCGGCCGGATGTTCCTTCTGGAGGACGAACGAGCCCTCTTCCGGACGATGGACCGGATCTACTGAGACAGCGGGCCATCCATCAGTGTCACAATGCCGCGGTCGCCGTCCACTCGGAGCAGTTGGCCGGTCTTGATCGTGCGGGACATGGGGCCGACGTTGACTACGGCGGGGATGCCGTACTCGCGGGCGATGATCGCGCCGTGTGAGAGGACGCCGCCCTGATCCATGACCACACCGGCGGCCGGAAGGAAGTAGGGGGTCCACGCCGGGTCGGTGAAGGGGGCCACGAGAATCTCGCCTGCCTCGACGTGCTCGTGGTCGTCGGTCCGGAGAATGACCCGAGCCTTGCCCGTCGCGATCCCCGGCGAGACGGCGATTCCTTTCAGTTCCTTCTCGGCGGCGTCGATCCGGGGCAACACGTGTTTCTGCGGGTCGAACCGGCCCACGACCACCGGCGGCGGCGTGCAAGCCTTGTTTCTCTCGTATTCCGCCCGGCGGTCGGCGATCCGCGGCTTGGGATCGAAGTCGGCGCGGCCTGTCGCCAAGGCTTCGATCTCGCCGAGTTCCAGGAAGAACACATCATCCGCGTCAGGCAGAACGCCGCTTTCGTGCAGCCTGTCGCCCAGGACCAGGAGCACCTGCCTTCGCGTCGTCAATTGGCGGACGACTTCGTTCTTCCAATTCTCCCGATCGACGGCGAGTTTGCCCGCCTGCCGGAGCGACCAGGTGAAGAGGGCTCGCTTGATCGGGTTCTTCAGACGGCTGCGGCATTGCTCGATCAATTCGTCGCGTTCGGCTGCGAGTCGACGGCGATTATCGAGGGGGTTCACCTCTCCCATGGAACGGAGGTAGTTCCGCACCATGTCCAGGACATAGTCAGGTCTCTCGGACCAGCGGGGGTTGTAGAACTCCAGCTCGCCCCGGCAGTGATGCCCATGCTCGACCATGAACCGTTGCCAGCCATCGAGGAATCGCCGGCCGTGCTCCGTCCCGGCGAGTTTCTCTCGTATCTGGTCCCATGGCTCGCCTGACAAGAGCAGCTTCTCCGTCTGTGCGTCGCCGTGC
>CALMMH010000267.1 GCA_937868145.1 uncultured Phycisphaerales bacterium | reverse complement strand
ACCGGCCCATCCAAACGATCTGCCAGAGCACAACCGTCGTCAGCAACAGGACCCCTGCGATCCAACCGAGCAGGGCCGCTCCCGGCCACTCCAACGGCAGCACGCGAGGCACGACGGGCGCTGCCGGCGTCATGGGGACAGGCATCAGGTCGATGTTTTCGAGGGATCGACCGAATTCCGGCAAGACAATGCCGGCGGGGAACTCGTCAACCGCGGGCTCCGCAGTCGCGACGGGCATGTATTTGCCCAGCCAGTAGGCGGCGCCGGTCGGCATCGCCAGGGACGGCGGCAGGATCAGCTTCACCAGGACCAGCAGCCACATCCCGTAGCGAAAACGCGCGCTGATCTTCTTCCGCAGGCATAAATCCACGATCAACAGCAATCCGATCAGGATGCTGGACTGGAGGAACATGCGTCCGGCAAAGCCACACCAGACGCGGCCCCAGTCATTGAGAAGAGCGACTCCGTTGTTGAGGGTGTCCATTGTGAGTCTCCCGTGGGTGCGGGTTGTCCGCACGGTCCGCCTTTTCCGCCTCGTTCATCCGCCGGCTCAGGGTGCGGAGCTGACGGGCTTCCTCCGCCGAAAGCCCTTCATGCTCCACGAGGAATTGAACCATGGGGGCCAGGGCCCCGTTGAAGGCCCGTTTGAGCATGCGATAGAACTCGCCGCGTTTGGCCTCCACCTCGCCGACCGTCGTGTTGTACAGGTTCAGGTTGCGAATCGTCTGGATCTGGAGCAATCCCTTGCGGGCCATGCGGTCCATCGTCGTCTTGACGGTGCTGTAGGCCCAGCCTCGGCTGGCGGCCAGGGCCTCCTGAACCGTGCCCGCCGCACAGGGCTGATGCTCCCACACGGCTCTCATGATGGCCCATTCGGCCTCCGTCAGCTCGACGCTCGGTTTCTCAGGACGCTTCTTCCTGACCATGATGCATCTCCTGTGTTCTACACATATAATAGTCGTGCTACATGTGTCGAACGTTACACGAAAAAAACAGACATGGCAAGAAAAAAGACTCCATGGTTTTCCCGACGGCCCATTGGGCCTCCGCCGATTCGACGCTCGGTTTCTCTGGGCGCTCTTTCCCGGCCATGATCCGTCTCCTGTATGCTACATGTATAATACTTACACTACACATGTCGAACAGTTCAAGAGAAAAATCGAGAATACGAAAATAAGTTTTAAGCCGGTCGCGGACGACTGACGCGGAGTGCACGTGTGCATCCGAGTGGCAGCGGCAAGCTTCGAGGCCTTTGTTTACGCTGCCACCCGGGTGGAGTCGCGCCGTTTGTTACGCGAATTCCTGGAGCAGGCTGAGCAGCTTGCGGTCGAGCTTGTGGCCGTGGAAGTCCTCGTAGGCGACGTCCGTCCGCTCGGAATCGAGGATGCCGAACGAGCCGCGGAAGTTCCACAGAGCCAGGCCGATGTTGTGGCTTGTGAGGATCTCCAGGACGTCCCGCAGCCAGGCGAGCACGACGTTGTGCGGCGTCTTGTTGAACGCGCCGCCTTCGCCGCAGTGGACGCCGACGCCTTTGCGGGCCAGGTTCGCCCACCGGGCGTAGTGCTCTTCGAGCCGCTTGCGGTCCCAGCCGTGACCGGGCCAGGCGGGCTCGGGATAGTCCTTGTAGTTCACCCACGAGGCCCCGGCGTGGCTGACGAACATCGGCTGATAGGCCCGCGTGCTCTGGGCGATGCCGAGATCCGCCAGCTCCGGGATCGGGTAGTTGCCCCAGCTCAACCCGTCGGCGACGACGAGCCGGTCGGGATTGATCTCGCGAATCGCGGCCACCGTCGCGCGGACGACCCGCTCGTGATCGGCCCGGCTCATCAGGTCCCCCGGCGAAGGCGGCTCATTGATCAGATCGAAGCTGAGCTTGTCGCGGGAGATGCCTTTGTACCGCTTGGCCATCAACTGCCAGTGAAAGCAGAAGGCGTCGAGCGCGGACTGGTCTTTCCACAGATTGTGGGGTTCCTTGAATTCCGCGTTGACGGAGTACCCCGGCCCGCGATGGAAGTTCAGGCTCACGTGCAGGCCGTACTTGCCGGCCAGGTCGATCGCGCGATCGAGTCGCTCCAGCATGGATTCCTTGATCTTATAGTCGTCCCCGTCCTCGATCCAGAGCCGGTAGACCGTGGGAAACCGCACGAAATCGAACCCGAAGTCCTGAATCCATTTGAAATCGTCCTCGGGGAACTCCGCCCGGCTTC
>CALMMH010000266.1 GCA_937868145.1 uncultured Phycisphaerales bacterium | reverse complement strand
TGGCCAAAGCGGGCGTCAAGATCATCGGAACCTCGCCGGAAGCCATCGACTTGGCCGAGGACCGCGACCGATTCCGCGTCGCCGTCCGAAAGATGGACATCCCGCAGCCCGAGTCGGGCATGGCCAGCAGTCCGGAGGAAGCCATCAAAATCGCCGAGACGATCGGGTATCCGCTGATGGTCCGTCCCTCCTTTGTCCTGGGCGGCCGAGCGATGGAGGTCGTCCACGATGAGGAGATGCTCCGCCTCTACGTCGCCAAGGCGGTCGAAGTCTCGCCGGAGCGGCCCATCCTCATCGACAAGTTCCTGGAAAACGCGATCGAGACCGAGGCCGACGCCATCGCCGACGGCGTCGACGCCTTCGTCCCGGCCGTCATGGAGCACATCGAGTTGGCCGGCATCCATTCGGGCGACTCGGCCTGCGTCATTCCGCCGGTCAGCATCGCCAAAAAGCACCTGGACACGATCCGCGAGTACACCCGTCGAATCGCGGTGGAGCTGAACGTCGTCGGGCTGATGAACATCCAGTACGCCATCTGCAAAGACGTCGTCTACATCCTCGAAGCCAATCCGCGTGCGTCGCGGACCGTGCCGCTGGTGTCGAAGGTCTGCAACATCGGCATGGCGCGCTTGGCCGTCCAATGCATGCTCGGCAAGAAGCTCTCCCAGCTCCATCTGGCCCAGAAGAAGTTCTCCCACTTCGGCGTCAAAGAGGCGGTCTTCCCGTTCAACATGTTCCCGGAGGTGGACCCGCTGCTGGGACCCGAAATGCGGTCCACAGGCGAAGTGCTCGGCATGGCCGGCTCCTACGGCCTGGCATTCTTCAAGTCGCAGCAGGCGGCCAAATCGGAGCTGCCTCTGACGGGCACGGTGCTTATGACCGTAACCGACGCCGACAAGAAAGACGCACTGAAGGTGGCCAAGGAATTCCAGAAGCTCGGCTTCCGGATCAAGGCGACCGAAGGCACCTGCAAGTGCCTGGCCGCCGGCGGCGTGCAGGCCGAGCCGATCCTCAAGATGTACGAGGGCCGGCCGAACATCGTCGACGCCATCAAAAACGGCGAGATCCAGCTCGTGATCAATACGCCGGCAGGCCGGCTCAGCAAGACCGACGACTCCTACATCCGCAAGGCCGCGATCAAGTACAAGGTGTCCTATATCACCACGACGGCCGCGGCCGCCGCGGCGGTGAAAGGGATCGCCGAGACGCGAGCCAACGGCGCCGCGCCCGTCCGCTCGCTTCAGAGCTACCACGCCGAGATCAAGTAGCAGCTTCCCGGGAGTCCGTGTCTGTCCGTGCCCATTGACTCGCCTCGAAATTCGCGTTTCGGATTTGCCGCTCGCCGGATCTTGGTGTATGATCGGCGGCAATGGCAAGTTATCTGAACAACCTGTTGCTGTTCGACGACCGGGACTGGTCCAGTGAAACGAACCCCGACGAGCGGGACGGGATGGAGCCCTACCTGGACGACGACGGAGAAGAATTCGAAGACGAGATCGATGATATGAAGTTGCCCGAAATCATCGGCGTTCTGCCGATTCGCAATACCGTAGTGTATCCCGGCACGGTCACCCATTTGGCCGTCGGCCGGGAACGCAGCAAAGCCCTGTTGGGCGACGTGGAACCCAATGAATCGATCATCGGGTTGCTCACCCAGCGCAATCCTGATACGGATCGTCCTGGATTCGGGGACCTCTACTCCGTCGGCACGACGGCCTCGGTTCTCAAGACGATCAAGATGCCTCAGGGCTCTCTCAACATCGTGGTCCACGGAATCGCCCGGTTCCGGATCGTCAAGCGGATCGCGACCGAGCCGTACCTCAAGGCCAAGGTCGAGATGCTCAAGGTCGAGACAAGGATGACCAAGCAGCTCCAGGCGCTGATGGTCAGCGTCCGGCGCAGCGCCAACCGCGTGATCGCCTTGAGCCCGAACGTGCCGGAGGAGGCCTCCGTCCTCCTGGAGAACATCGAGGATCCCTCGTCGCTGGCGGACTTCCTGGCGGCCAACCTCTCGATGGACATCTCCCAGAAGCAAGACCTGCTGGAAGAACTCGACCCCGGCAGGCGTCTGGAAAAGATCTCCGTCGCATTGGCCCACCAACTCGAGGTGCTCGAGCTGAGCCATAAGATCCAGGGCCGCGTGCGAGAGTCCATCGACAAGACCCAGCGAGAATACTTTCTGCAGGAACAGCTCAAGGCCATCCAGACGGAGTTGGGCCAGCAGGACGCCCGGACCGAGGAGCTTCGCGAGCTGCGGGAGAATATCGCCAAGGCCAAGATGCCCAAGGTCGTCGAACAAGAGGCGCTGCGGGAGTTGGATCGCCTCGGCAAAATCCCGGCGGCCTCCCCCGAATACAGCGTGATCCGAACGTACCTGGACTGGG
>CALMMH010000265.1 GCA_937868145.1 uncultured Phycisphaerales bacterium | reverse complement strand
CCGTCGCGGCGTCCGCCGGTTGGGGTTCGAAGGCCTGCACGGGCACGTAGAAGAACCGCACCTCAGAGAGGCCGGTCTGAGCCAGACCGCCCCAATTGGCGTTGATCGTCAGTCTGACGAACTTGGCCTGGACGCCCCCAAAGCTGACGCTGGTGTTGGCGGTGTAGGTGGCAGCGCCGGTGGCTTTGGCGAATTCCGGCACGCCCTCAAGAGTCGTCCAGGTCTGACCATCGAGAGAGTACTCGACCGCGACGTCCTTGGCGCCGAAGCCCAAGAAAGACTCGATCGCCTGATTGGAGTTCCAGACCCACATCTCGTACAATGCGTAGGTTTGGTCAAATTCGTACTGGATCCAGGCGGGCTTGCCGCCCGTGCTCATCCACATGTCGGACGAGAGGATGGAGTGCTGGTCGTTGGCGTTGAGGCCCGAGCCGTTGACGGTGTTCTCAGGGCCCATCGTGCTCTGGAAGCTGGAGGCCGTGGCCGTGATGTTCTCGATCGGATAGGCGTACGGCTCGGTGGTGAAGCTCCACACGTCGCCTTTGAAAATCGTGCTGTCCGGGGCCGCGTTGACCTCGTCGACTCTCCAGTAGTAGGTCGCGCCGTACTCCAGCACAGCCGCGGGCTCGTACGCCGCATCGGCCTGGCCTTCGCTGATGAGAACATCCGTCGGATTGTCCCGATCGGCGTCATTCACGTCGGCGAATGTCGTTCCCAGGTATACGTCATGCGCGACGGCAAACTCCCCCGCCGTCCAGGTCAGAGCGTCGGTGCAGGGCACATCGACCTGCCCGTCTTCCGGACGGGGCTGGGAGGCCGTCTGGTTCCCGGGCTTCGATTTGAAGTTGTTGGCGATCGCCGCCGGGCTTAGAACGCCGTCGTGAATGCGGACTTCCGCGATGGAGCCGGTGAAGTTGACGACACTATGAACGCCGCTGCCGGCGTCGTCGGCCTGGGCAGCCACACGGATGAGGTTCGGTCCGTGCGTGTTGAGCGTCACGGCGCGCGTGGTGTTCTCCTCGGCGTTGACGTAGAGGCGAACGGTGACGCCGTCGTACATATACACGAGGTACCACCAGTTGTTGGCCGCCGGCGCGGGCGAATGCACGCCCGACCAGGGCATGTCCGCGGCGCCCCAGTGCCCCACCGCTCCCCAGGTGGCATGATTGCCATAGTTGAACCCGAGGTTCGTCCCGTCGGGTCCGCCGCGATGACTCCAGGACACCAGGGTCTCCTCGCCCACGAAATCAGGGCCGTTGTAGACCCAGACCTCGATGGACCGCGTGCCGGCGCCCTGGATGCCGGGAATCGTCAGAGGCCCCTCGAAGTAGCTGGAGCCGTTGAAGGTCACCGCCTTGCGGCCGCCCACGTCTTCGACCACGGGAGCGCCCTTGGGCGCAAAGTCGCCCAGCGTTCCGTGGCTGACCCACGCTTGGCTCACGGTCCCATACGGCAGCTCATTCGCCCGCAGGTCGACCAGCAACTGCTCGGCAACGATGATGCCGGCCGTCGCCTGCCCTGAAACAGCCAGGACCCATCCGACCAGAGTCACATACACCAACCCCTTGCACATCGGAATCCTCCTTTCAAGAACGTTCACGTGATCGCGATTCGACGAAACGACATGACAACAGCCTCTCTGCACGCCCTCGCAAGGATGCAGATGGGGACATCGCGTGTGCGCACCGGTTTGTCGGCGAAGAGGGAAATCGCGTTCCCCTCGTCGGACCTCTCGAATGGGTCGGACAGCAGCCCTCCTTTCCATCGGCCCGTCTCTCGCCTGCTCGCAGAGGCTCCGGGCCATCCAGTCGGAATCAGCCACCAGCGGGTCCGCGTTCGTCGCTTCGGCCCGCCCCGCCTCCGAAGGCTCCGGCAGGCGAGGCCCCTATTATACCAAAATCCGCCGGCCGCGGAACAGCGATCTCGCCGCAGCGTCTTGTCGGCGACGAATCCCGTCCTCGCTTGTAGTGACGCCGTAAGGCGTTATCTTCCTTCTTCACCGGCGAAGAAAGATATGCCCTTGCGGGCACACTACAAACCGCTCGGCTCTCACGGCCAGATGGATTTCAGCAGGTGAACGTCGAGAGACTCGACTTTTACCGGGCCGCCTTCGGCGAGGATTCGCACGGATTTGTCGTCCTCCGGCAGGACCACGCCCATCGGCATGTAGACCTGCCCGTCGTTGGCGAAGATCTCGATCG
>CALMMH010000264.1 GCA_937868145.1 uncultured Phycisphaerales bacterium | reverse complement strand
GGCCAACGCCTTCCTCAAAGAGAACCGCATGGGCATCTACCGCAAGGCCCGCGAGATCCGCATCACGACGCAGCGGGAACGCTACGCCCAGGTCGACGGCAACATCTACCGCAAAGGCACCAGCTTCGAGTTCAAGGTCCTGCCGCAAGCCCTGCGGGTCTGGTGCTGACGGGCAAGACGAAGGGACTTTCGGGAACCAGCAAGGCGCTCTGCGATACACAGCCGGCAGCGCCGTGCAATCGCTGCCCCCTTCCGGGAATCTCCATCGTCTGGCATCACTGCGGCTGCTGAATGCGGCCGGTCATGGGAACAAACCGTACAGGCAGGATCTTCTTGTAATGAAGCTGCCCCTGCGGGTCCTTGGTCACGAGGATCAGGTGCTGGAACCCGAATTCGCTGTCGACAGGCAGGATCATCCGTCCGCGAGGCTTGAGCTGTTGGATCAGAGGTGCCGGGACATCCCTGGCCGCGGCGGTCCCGATGATCGCGTCGAACGGTCCCTTTTCAGACCAGCCGAAGTAACCATCCCCTGCTTTGACGTGCACGTCGACATAACCCAGTTTTGAAAGCGTTTGGGCAGCGGACGCGACCAGCGACTCAATGATCTCGACCGAATACACCTCCCGGGCGATCTCCGCACAGACTGCGGCCTGATAGCCCGAGCCGGTGCCGATTTCCAGAACGACCGAGTTCGGTTCGAGAGCGAGCGTTTCGGTCATCAACGCTACGATGTAGGGCTGACTGATCGTCTGATCCTGGCCGATGGGCAAGGCCCGGTCCTCGTAGGCATACGGTCGCTGCGATTCGGGAATAAACGCATGGCGAGGCACAACTCGCATGGCTCGCAGCACGTTGGGATCGTGGACCTCCCGGGCTTCAATCTGGTCGGCGACCATATGTTCCCGCTCCTCGGTTCGTTCCGCGAACGCCGGGTGGCGAGTCGCTCTCTCGTCCACCGGCGAGGCATCCTGTTCGAGGCCGCGCTTTGCATCAGCCTCCGCATCTTGTCGTCCCGCGCAGCCGGACCCCTTCTCCGGCGGCGGAGAACCTCCCAGGCCCACGAGAAGCATCGCAAGCCACAATCCGATGGCCCCTGGACGCATCCGCGAACGCACCGGCCTGCTCCCATGTGTCGCCATTTCCACACCTCCTGTGGACTTCGTCTATTTGTGCTGACGCCGACACAACCGCCGGATCCATTATACCGTCGTTCCTCCAAGAAAACGATTCTCGCCGGCTGATCGTGTTTGCCCCGTGCTTCGTTCTCTTCTGTTTTGCCCTGCTGGCGATGCTGAGCCCCCTGTACAAACAGCGTCTCGCCTGCTGCTTCGCGAAGGACATCCCGATGCCGAACTTTACAGAATGGTGAAATCGGAGTATCCTATCCTTTATGCGATGGATGGTTGCCCTGTCGATCCTGTTGCCACTGTTGGTCGGAAGCAATGCACCGGCCCCGCAGCCGGACTACCCGCGGATCGAGGATTGCCCCTTTGAAGCCGATCCCAACCTCGTCGTGGGCAAGCTGCTGGGGTGGGTGCGGGTCGAACTGGGCAAGGAACTGATTCACACGCGGACCTGGTCCGATCCGAACGGCGACCTGGCCAAAGTCGAGATCGTCAGCGGTCCCGACGGCGTACAGATCGTCAACAAACCGAAGACCGGTTCCTACACGATCTTCTGGACGCCCAGGCAGATCCAGACCACTGCGATCGTCGTGCGAGTCACCGATGATCCCCAGTCCGGCTCGCCTCTGAGCGACACCGGCACAATTCTCGTCCAGGTCGTTCCGCGTGGGCAGCGTACGGCCGCCCGCGGAGGCGGAGGCTGCGGGAGCCCGCCCCGGTGATCACGAAATGGCTATGAACTGCAAGAAATGCGGCGCCTGCTGCATCGCGCCGTCGATCCTCTCCGCGATTCCCAACATGCCCAACGGCAAGCCCGCCGGCGTACGCTGCGTCAACCTGACCGACAGGAACGAATGCGCTCTGTTCGGCCGGCCCGAGCGGCCAAGCTTCTGCCTGGCCTGGCCCCCGACGCTCGAACTGTGCCGGGACTCCTTCGGTCAAGCCATGCAGAGCATTGCCACACTCGAAGAACGAACGAGATCCTGACCTCGCCTCGCGTCGCCTTGTTGGAGCCCCCGCGTCGAACCTGTGGCGTTCGGAGCGCAGAACTTCCACGCAGCATCAGATCTGGCGACAAGCTCGCACTCACGACTCGGCTGTCCCCAGGGCTCAGCGTCCGGGGTACACCGCGGTGATCGACCGCTTCCTATCCATCTGAGGCTATGCGCACTGCGCACAGTCCGCAACACATACAATCCTGCAAGAAGGCGTGCCGGGTCCGACCAGGACAACCGCACAGGCGGCATGTGGACACAACACTCCCCCACGAGCCGTTCAAGGCTTGTATCTCATGGGTACAGAGCCGACGCCAACAATCCAGCGTCGGCCACTGAAATCATGCTCTGTGACGCCGACAACCCGCTTACTTGCGGGCCAACTCGGCCTTCAGTTGCCTCTCGGCCTCAAGCCAATTCTGCTCATCCTGGCCGGGCAGACACCCTTTCTTCGTCCAGATTTCCTGGGCCCGCTGAGAGATCTGCTCGTAGGTGGGAGCCCCAGCCTTGGTGCTCGGCGTCGCAGTGGTGGAGGGACGCGGCGCGGTGGCGCATGCGGTCCCGGAAGAGCATCCACATGTTGTGGTGGGAACAGTCTTTTTCGAGTTCTTTGCCATTTTCAGGCCTCCTAATTGCCTCAACCAATAACGGGCGTCACCCACATGACGCCGCTCACCAGGTTCGACTTTGAACCCGGCCCGATTACCGGTGAGCGATTCGTGAATCCCAATACGATCCCGAATGTCCCCCGGTTCACAAATACCGGCCGACTGGGCGTCTTCCGACACCCCGTAGTCAGACCGGCACCGTCCATAAAGCGTAGTTTCTCATCCCTCGCGCAGTTTGTCAACCCCCCTGTTGAAGTTCTAACATAGAAAGGCTCCGTGAGGATGCGGGGAACAGTCAAGGACGGACAAACAGAGATGCGACCTCCCAGCTTGTCCATCGCACAGTCGTTCGGTAGGTTTCCCTTCTGTACCCGGGACGTGTCGGAGCTGCGGTTATCGGCCCCACCTCAACCCGGAAGGCAGCCGAGTCGCCTCCGGTCAATGCCCCGACCAGGCCGCCGCAAGGATCGCCTCCATCGTCGCCTGGGGGACGGCGCCGACGGTAGCCAGTTTGATCATCCCGTCGGGAGCCACGTAGAACGCCGCAGGAAAGTGATAGACCTGGCTCAAAGGCCCAGGCAACGAGGACAGTTTGGCCGTGCACGCGGGAAAGGACATCTCCGGATGATCGTCGCGAAAGCTGATCGCATCCGCCTTGTCGGATTCGTCCGCAATCGTCAGGATCGCCAGTCGATCTTCGCTGACGGCCTGTCGCAGACCGGACACGACCGTCATCTCCGTTCGACAGACCGAGCACCAGGGCGCCCAAACGATCACCAGCAGGTGCCTGCCTCGATAGTCACGAAACCGATGTCCCCCGCCGTCGACGTCGGGGAGCGAGACATCCGGAACGACCTGACGATAGTATTCCGCATAGTCGATCCACCACCCAGACGCGTCCGCGACTACCTCCTCAAGCGACTGGCTCGTGACGGAGAACTGCCAGAGAGGGCTCGGGACAAAGCCTCCGTCTCGCACCGCCTCGACCCGCCAGTAGAAGGTCTGTCCGCCGGAGGGTTTCTGTGCGAGCGTATACTGAGTGCTCGTCAGACCGCTCGCCATGAGGCTCAGGGAATCGGGCGAGGTTCCCGTGTACAGGTTGTACGCGGTCGTCGAGTCGTCGCCCTGCCACTGGAGGACCGCCGGGACGCTGGCGTGCACCTGCGCCCATTGCCGGGGACCTGGCTCGTAGGGGCCGTCCGGATGGCCCCACATCGTTCGCACCACTTCTTGATCGCTGAGAGCCCGGGCATAGAGCCGAATGTCGTCGGTGCTTCCCGACAGACATGCGTCCCGTGTGACAGACGCTCCAAGGAGGACGTCGCCCGCCTGATTGAGGATGCTCGTCAGGCCGGAAACGTCTTTGACGGTCCACACGACGGCGCCGTCCTCGTACACGGTGATTTTCTGGGCGGGTCCGTCCATCGCCACGGCCAGATGCGTCCATCGATCGATGGGAAGCGGGTCCTTCACCTGGCTTGTGACGGACTGGCTCTGTCCCTCGCTGAGGACTTCCACGATCGGGCCGCCGCCGGCCGACTGGACCACAAAGCTCACATAGCTCCCCTGCCCACTGCCGAGAGACCACAACGCGGCGGGTTCCTCCTGCGAATGAACGTGAAACCAGCCGGTGAGCGACAAACAATCAGCCGGTTGTCCGGACGTCGGAATCTGGAAAAGTGCCCACCCCGAGCCATCGGAGTGAACCGATGCGCCGTCCACCGCCGGCGTTCCTGCGTCGGTCCAGATCATGCGCTCCAACCTGGCGTCGGCTCCGTTGCCCGAGAGGTCTCGCGATGAACTGCCGGCTCCTTCGTCGAAGGCGTACCACGCGAGCAGCCCGGCGTCGTCGGGCGTCGGCGGAAGAGTCGAGAACCTCCACACCGGCCCCCAGACCATGGCGGATCCGCCCGTGCGTACGCCAACTTGCCAGTAGTAACATCTGCCTCGGGCCAGAACAGTCTCAGGCTTCCACCAGGGTTGCATCCCGTTCTTCTGGTAGACAAGTCCGTCGGGCGTCGTCCCGATGTAGACATCGTAGGACCGTCCGCCCGAAACAGCAGACCAGGAAAGAACGAGGTCTTCGGGACTCACGTTGGCAGCCCCATCATAGGGCGAGGGCGCGTCCGGCAGATCCTCGCCATCGACCCCGCGCACACCTGCGCCTCCCAAGACCGCGAACAACAAACACATCGTCGCCGCGTCGACACGCCGGGTGGACATTTCCGTTCCCTTTCTCTTCCTTGACTTCGACCATCGACCATGTGGATTCCCGATAGTACCTCGCGGCGAGGGAGATTGGGGCCGGCCAAGGGTCAGTATTCTGCCGATTCCGACCGGCGAAAAGCCGTAGCCTGTGACGTTCGCTCGCGTGCCGGGGACATCGGAAATGGAATAGCCACGCGGTTGCAGGGTTCGAGGACATCCGGATGGATCGGGTCGCACGGAGAAATATGCCATGACGCGAAGAGCTGTGATCGTTTGCCGAAGCTTGATCGTCCTCGCGACGGTTCTGGGGAATGTCCGCGAATCATCGGCGCAGGATGTCCGGATTTGGCAGACTCGGTTCGACGACGGAACCCGAAGAGAGCAAGCCCTCGACATCGCGGCCTACGGTCCCGATCAGGATGTGAACTACGAACTGCTCCAGGAGATGCCCGCCCCGACGCGCCAATCGTCGCCGACGCAACAGATCGGCCGCGTCGAGATCGATCTGAGAGAGAGCCGTCAGACGGTCAAGGGACTCGGGGCGTCCATGACCGACGCCTCGGCGTACGTGCTCGCCCAGCTTCAGAAGAGAACCCCCTCGCTCTTCGCCTACGCCATGGAGCGGCTCTTTTCCGGTTCATCCGGTTTTCGCATACTTCCGTGGCCCTTGGGGACGCCGTCCCCAAAC
>CALMMH010000263.1 GCA_937868145.1 uncultured Phycisphaerales bacterium | reverse complement strand
CGGTTCCCAAAGTCGCCGGCCTACCTGTCGGCGGACTGGATCTCCCAGGCGACGATGCTGCGGGCGGGGATCTCCACGTTCGCCTGGTCGATGGCGTCGAGGGCCAGGGGCGTGCGCGTGCCGTCCGGGTGGACGACGCTGGCGGCGATCGGCTTGCCGGAGAAGGTGTAGTCTTTGGGATTCAGGGACAGACGCGACGTGAACGGAGTATCCGAGACGTTGGCCAGCAGCAGGAGGGTCTTGTTGTCCTGGGGGATCCACCATGCGCCGGTCAGGACCGCGTCGGTGGTGACGAGCCATTCGTTGCTCCATTGCCAGTCCGCGGTCACGGTCGGGGCCGGCGTCGCGAATCGCGGCGGGCGGGCCATCCGGCCGCGATAGAAGTATTCGCGGAGTTGATAGCGGAGCGCGATGCAGTCTCGCACGAAGGGGGCGGAGTCGGCGCGGTCGAGGATCTCGGGGCCAAACCAGCCGATTTGCTCGCCGTAGACGAGCTGCTGGCCGGCCTTCATGCGGTTGGCGAGGTCCTGCGTCGGGCCGCTACGGTAGGCCCGGCCGAACATCTGGACGGCGCCGCCGTAGACGGCGGAGAACGCCGGGACCATGTCCTGGTTTTGCCAGTGCCAGGTGAGGTAGCCGTCGAGCCATTTGATGTACGGCTCGGCGTTGCATTCGGTCGTCAGCATGCGGTCGGCGGGTTTGGCCGCGCGGATCGCGTCGAGCATCTTCCAGTAGCCCTCGGTCCACCAGGGGCCGCCGCCGAGGTCGTGGCCGTGGGAGGCGTCGAAGCACAGTCGCGGGGCGGCGGCGGCGATCTGGTCGATGTAGACGCCGCTGACGCCGTAGTCGTTAAAGAGGCGAAGCACGATGTCACGGACCTGGTTCTGCCAGAGCGACGTGGTGGGGCACATGACCGCCAGCGTCACGCTGTTGCCGTCGGTCTCCTTGCTGCCGTAGCTTTCGGTGCAGGGCGAGCCGTCTTCGTCTTTCGTGGCGGCCGGTCGCGCCGTCTTGGTGAACTCCCAGTCCTCGGCGCCTTTGTCGTGGAGGTCCCACAGCCGGCCGTTGATGTAGGGCATGGGGTACACGCCCGCGGCCTTCAGTTCCGCGACGCCTTCGCTGAAGCCGTCCTTGACCGGGAAGTAGTGCGGGTAGTCGTTGTCGAAGGGGATCTCGTGCCAGTTGTACCAATGGAAGCCGGTGGGCAACGCGATCGCCTGCGCGAAGGCCTTGACCTTGGGCACGCAATCGGAGGCGGGTCCGCCCGTCATGACCCAGGCCGGCAGCTCGCGCATCCACTTCGGCGTGTCCTCGCGGCCGTCGGGCCCGAGCGAGGGCCACCACTTCGCGTCGTTGACGACCCAGTTTCGATAGATCATCGCGGCGTCGAACCAGTCGCCGCGCAGCAGTTGCCACCGCGCCACGCCGGGCAGCTCGAAACCGACGCCGGGCTTGCCCATGTTCGGAACCGGGTGGTCGAAGGTGAGAGCGACCGCCTGCTTGTCCGGCCAGCCCTGCGCGAAGATGTCCTTCGTCGAGCCCCAGGGGTCGTGCATGCCCAGATAGAGGCCGGTGCCGCGGACCGGGTTGTAGGCGGCCATGTACTGCATGGCGGTCCAGCCGCCGGGATAGGTTCCGCCGCGTTTGTCCGCCTTGGCCCACATCGTGGACAGCTCGACGCCCGATGTCACTTGCGCGAAGACCTTGGCGCCTTCGCCCAGGTCGCGCAGGGCGACCTGCGGGAACACGACGTGCCACAGGGCCCATTGCGGATTCTCATTCGCGATCTTCATGTCCCAGATCAACGCGCCGGCGACCGTGTCGACGTCGAGCGTCAGTTCGACGCCGATTCCCGCGAAGCGATCGTCGGTCGGATTGCCGAACGTAAGCGTGTGCCTGTTCCTGGTCTCGCTGTAGGCTGCCAGGGCCTGCTTCCAGCCGGAGTCGGCGGTCAACGTGAGCAATTCTTTGGTTTGCGTATCGCGCAACACCACGGAGAACAGCGGCAACGGCTCGGCGGCCAGCAACTCCTGACCGGTGCCCGTGTCGAGCAGGCTGGCGACGCGCAGACCTCGCTCGACGTTCTGCAGGACGATTCGCAGGTCGCCGGCGGGAATTCCGATGCGGCCGGGCACGGACACATCCGGCCGAGAGGCTGGGACTTTGGGCCGAGCGGCGTAGACGCTGCCTGCGACAAATAGATGCCATGTGGTGCAAACCAGCAACGCGGCCGACAACCGGTGCAGATCCGTGCTCTTTTGTCTTCGCATACAAAGTCCTCCTAATCGCCATCATCCACATCAACCAACTTGCAGTGGGCACGCAGGAAGTTCGGGTTGTCCGGGTGGCAGCGGCAAGCGAAGTCCTCGGAGCTTGCCGATGGCGCGTCCGGAGTCGCGAAAGAACCATCGGCAAACTGCGTTTGCCGCTGCCACCCGGAATCGAATTTCTGCCGTTTCACGTACGCTCTCAAAGCTGCAAACGATCCCAGAATACCCTTGTCCCTGCGGTCAGGCAAGGCGTAGGAATCCACGATCTTCGATTGACGATCCACGATTCACCCGAATGACTCGTCCCCGCGAATCACGGGCACGAGTCACGGGCCACGGGGCACGAGTCACTTTCCGCCTCATTGCGGCCGCTCGGGGCGGTACTGATAGTTGGGCCAGAGCGGACAGTTCAGATCGATCCATTCCTTCAGGGCCCGCAGTTCATCGGGTTCCAGACGCACGTCGCGATGCGCCTCCGATTTCAGAGCCGCGAAGAGCGGACTGCGAAGCGTGCCGAATGTGAGCGGCTCGGCCTTGAAGTGCCGCGAGCCGTATGCCCAGTCGAAGTAGTGGACCCAGCCGCCGGTGATGAGCGAGCGGTACGAGACGGGAATGCGGTCGGCGTCGCGCACGCCGCGGAGATCGGGCCCGAACTCCGGACGGCCGTCGTGGCAGGCGGCGCACCGTTTGTCGAGAACCGGCTGGACGACGCGTTGGTAGTCAAAGGGATCGTCGCCCCACGGCGGCGGAACGAGGGGCCGCGCCGGAGAGGCCATCGCCGTTCCCTGGCGCGACGGCGGGATGGCCCGGCGGTCGTCGTGACAGCCGATGCAGCCGCGTTGTTCACCGGGCTGGAGTTGGACGACGCTGCGCATTCGCTGGATTTCGTTGTAGTCCGCGTCGAGGGCCTGGAAGTAGAGCACCTTGCCCGCGGGGGCGAGGAACTTCGCCGACCCGTCGCGGGCGACCTCGACGACGCCGTGCGAGGCTTTGGCGACGTAGCTGGGCCAGCCGAGATTCTCCGTGACGGTAATGGCGTCGCCGTCGTCGGCTTTCGCCTGGCCGGTGCGGAACGCGTGCGCTTCGAGTGCGTTGCGGCTGCGGGTGGTGTAGCTGCGCGGCGGCCCTTGCACCAGATGGATGGGGCTGGCGTAGTAATCCGCGAACGGCTCGTGATCGGCGCGGTACTCGCCGCACGGGAGCAGTTCGAGAGCCGACGGAGCCTCCTCGACGACGCGGAGATACTTGACCCGCCCGCGCTCGACACTCGAGCCCAGGCCTTCGTAGACGTCCTGCACGATGAACTCGCCGAGCCCCTGCGCCGCGAGGTCGCGGTCGAGCGCGCTGGCCAGGACCGGCGGCTTGGGACGCGGGCGAAGCGGGCTGGGACGCTTGCTGCTGATTTTCGGATCGAGGTAGAGCAGCTCGCGATTGCCGTAGCGGTCGATGAGGTAGAGGCCCCAGTGGTCGCCGACGCCGGGATTGTGGCTGACCAGGAAATGGTCGCGGGACACCGGCGTGGGATCGCGGAAGGTCTGCGAGTAGGAGCGGTCCATCTGATACTGCGGCCGGGTGTCGGGCGTGATGTTGGTGATGGCGGCGGTGTCGTACGGCTGGCGGCTCAGATCGATCATCGCGATCGGGCCCTGGTGGTCGCCGTGGGAGAAGAGGGTGGCGACCACTTCGCGGGTCCCAGGGACCTCGACGCCGTGGTTGTAGCAGTAGGGCGTGTCGTTTCCGAAGACCAGCTCGGGACCCGTTCCGTCGGGCCGGATCGCCCAGAGCGTGTGGCCGAAGTCGGCACCTTTGTCCTGGTATTCCGACCGGGTCCAGAGTATCCGGCCGTCGCTCATGATCGAGGGATTCCATTCGCTGAGGTTGGCGTGGGAAAGCCGCCGCAGGCCGGCGCCGTCGAGCTCCATGCGATGCAGCACGTAGGCCTGGGGCCGCCAACAGAGAAATCGCACGTGACAGCGGGTCGACATGAAGCCCAGTCCGCCGTCGGGCAGGACGACGGGATCGAAGTCGTGGTAGGGGCCTTCGGTCATCTGTCGCAGGCCGCTGCCGTCGGCGTTCACGGTCCACAGGTGCCAGTAGGACTTCCACCCCTCGACCTCCGGCGTCTCGGGCCGGTAGGCGAAGTACACGGCGTCGGCGTCGAAGTCGCAGACCGGGTGACGCGCGATGCCTTTGCTCGCGTCGAATAATTCCCGGACACGGCCGTGCGCGGGATCCAGTCGGCCCTCGTCGTCGCGGGGGATTTCGAGCACGTAAACGCCGCCGCCGGAAGCGAAGAGAGAGTCGAAATGATCGCTGTAGTTGTGCGAGGGCTTGAGCGGATGATGCTTGGCGAAGAGCACGCGGTCGAGCGAGGCGAGCAGGGGATCGCGGAAGAACAGGTCGCGTTTGGCCCGCCGGGCTTCGAGGTACAGGGCGTCCACTGCTCCGGCGTCCGGATTCCTTTCGTTGGCACGGCGACGCAGATCCTGCAACATGCCGCGCTCGCGCGTCGTGTCCACGCCGCGTTGGCGCAGACGTTCGATCAGGTCCTCGAATTGCGTCAGCGTGCGGGATATCGCGTCCATTCGGGCCAGGCGTCCCCAGTACGGCTCGCCGCCGGGGTTGGCGGGACGATCGTGAACCAGGGGCGAGAGATAGTCCTCTCGGTTCATGGCCGCCCAGGTCTCTCGCTCGCGGAGAAACGCATACTCGACCACGCCTGTCCAGGATTTGTCGGAGAGGGCCGCCGCGGGGAACTGAAGGCCTGTTTCTCCGAACGGGGAGACGGCGTAGGTCTGACGGGCAACGGAGGTCCAGGCCTGCCCGTCGCAGGAGACCAGGACCTCGACGTCGGCCGGATGGCGGTCGCGATAGGCGCCGCTGCGGTCGCGGGAGAAGACCACGCGGGAGACTTTCGCCGGCTCGGGCAACTCGATCTGGGCCCATTCCACGCCGTCGGTCCGCGGGATCCAACTGTGCGGGTTGCCGTACTGTCCGTCGTTGAGGTGCGGGATCAGGTGCAGCGGATGGTCCAGGACGGACGACGCGCCGGCCTTCGCGCCGTTGGAGGCCAGCGCGAGGTTGCGATCGTCGCCGGGACCATAGATCTCCAATTCGTCCAAGCACGCCTGGCCGCCGAACGTGCGGTGGATCTTGAAGCGAACGAAGCGGGCGGTCTGTTCATCGAAATTGATGACGGCGGCCCCCATCGGGGAGG
>CALMMH010000262.1 GCA_937868145.1 uncultured Phycisphaerales bacterium | reverse complement strand
CCGTCGCGAGCACGTGGTCACGGGCACCGGGGCGCACATCCGCTGCGACGGAAAAGGACGGAAACAACGATGCACGCCGCTTGGACAGGACACGGCTGCCGTCCTCGACGTCTGGCTGAAACACGATCTGCCTGGCGACGCCGCCTGCGTGTTTCCCAGCATTCGCGGTCGGCCGCTGAGTCGCGATGCTGTCGAAGAACTCGTGGCCCGGCATGCGCAACGGGCGCAGCAGACGTGTCCATCCTTGAAGGAGAAACGGGTCAGTCCTCATGTGCTTCGACACTCATCGGCGATGCGGCTTCGGACCTACGGTGTTGATCAGTCCACGATCGCGCTCTGGCTCGGTCACGAGTCAGTCGAAACCACTCAGATGTACCTTCACGCGGATCTTCGGTTGAAAGAGCAGGCTCTCTCGCGAGTCGAGCCCCTCGGTGTCAAACCGTCGCGCTATCGCCCGGAAGACCGGTTGCTCCGGTTCTTGGAGAGCCTCTGATTATGCCGGATCCACACGCAGGGCATTCGCGAATTCCGCCGTGTTTCATCTCAGGGAACACGGCGATCCGGCATAATCCGGAACCCGGCATGCTGACGGTTATGCCGGCATCGGCATAAGCGGCACACCTTTGCCACAGATCTCCTGGAACGCGGGATTCCAATCGAGGACGTGGCTGCTCTCTTGGGCAATTCCGTCAAGGTCGTTGAAAAGCACTACTTCCATTTCGTGAAGACCCGCCGCGAGCGGCTGGAGCAACGGGTCCGGGCGCTCTGGACTGCCGCGGACACGGAGGAATCAGTCGCCAGCTCCGAGTCAGCGCGAACGAGGCCACATCAAGAAGCGTGCTCACGCTCACGCTCCGCTCGTGTACCAGTCCCGCAGCGTCCAGCCCTCGCCCCAAGCACCACGTGGGCCTCCTCCTACTGTCCAGCCAGCTATTCGGCAACTACTTCTGACATCCGGCCTGCACCTGGAATCGCTCCTTTTCCTTCGCTTTTTCCTTTTCCTGGTTGTTCTTCGGGTCCGGAGGGGTCTTTTCTACAACTTCCGTGCAGTAGCAGCGCTTGTCATCGTCCTGTCGACTTCCGCACGTGCCGCGGAATGTCTTTCCGTCGGCCGCGACGTAGGTACAACCTGAGCTCTTGCACTGAGGTCCAGCGTCAGGACCGCTCGCCAGGCCACTGACAGCAAGTCCAGCAAAGGCCGTCACAATTCCAATCCACAACAGGTTGTCTCTCATCCCGAACCGCATACTACCCTCCTCGGAGATGGAGCCAGAAGGCCACGCTGCTCTGCTACCACGCCAGCGCGCGCTCGGCCGATCCGACCCCTGACGAGTGCACCCAACGGAACCCCAGTGGGCGATAGAGCCTAGCCGGGCTGCTCTATCGGGCTCAGCGACAAACCTCAGCTCACTGCCAGCCGAACACGTAATGCCGAGCAGTCTACTCGTAGAGTGTTGAAGCCAACATCCGCGCCGGAACGCCGCGGACAGCCCTCGTGGCCGCCAACGTGGCGACAAGCATGGCATATGTAATGAGTCCAAGCGCACCGATGAAGAAGCCCCCCACACCTAAGGGGACGGGGCCACGCACCGAATGGCCGATTAGACGCCACAACCAGAACGCCGTGCAGGCGCCAGCGGTGGTCGCTACGACCGTTGAGGTTAGCTGATCCCACAGAATCTGCGCGACAACGCTGCGTCTTGTCGCGCCCAAGGCCAGACGGATGGCAACTTCCCGCCGACGCCGGTTCACCTCCCCCGCAGACGATGATGCGACAGAGCCACCGACGAGAAACACAGCCACACATGTTAAGGCGATCAAGAACCACGCAAGGTACCGAGCCGACCGCGCAGCCGCGTACACCTTGTCGGTCAACGAAGCAAACTGAGACACGGTGGCACGTGGCGCCACTGTGCGGATTGACGCCTCTACTGTCTTCAGAACGTCTCGGCCGGACATCGGGTGAGAAGTACGAACAACCGCGCTGAAACTCGGCGTGGGCCGCTCGCCAAAAGCGAAGTAGATTGTCGGCTGCACCGGGGTCAACAAGTCGGTCTCCCGGACGTCCCTGACGACGCCAACAATCCGGTGCGGGGGAAAGGCTCGATGAATGAACCGTAGGTACTGTCCTACCGCTCTCCCGTCTCCGAGACTAGCAGCGAGGGCTTCGTTGACGATGACGACATCCCCATCGGCGTCGGTGAGATTGCGGCCGTCGATGAGGCTAAGCCCCATTGCTGGAATGCCCCCCGCCGACATGCTACGCGCCATCGTCTTCGCGATCACGCTAGTCTTGGCCGGCTGCTCTGCATTGGGAGAGTAGTAGACGCTCGAAGTCACGGTAGCGTAACCACTATAAGGGGACACACTAATGATTCCCGCCTCGCTGAACCCTGGCTGCCCCTTTAGGTGTTGCTGCAGCGCGAATGCGTAGGAACGGATTCGGGAATCCAAGTCCTCTTCGGCCCCGTCCAACAAGCCAGCCAGCCCAATCTCCACGACGAAGGCACCGCGATCGCGAAGTCCAGTGTCGAGGAACATCAGACTGATCGCACCTCGTACGAGCACGACGGCAGTCACTGCGATGACGGTGGCTGGGATCACGGAAATCGGAAGTCGATGCCACCAAGCCAGATGAGGTCGATCGCTTGAGCCGGAGCCTCCACGGAACCATCCCTTCGGCAGCCGAATCGCACCTACCAAGGGCCGGTAACCCATGAGGATAGCCACGAATGCTGGCAATGCCGCGCTGGCCAGGAGCGCGAGACCGACCGATCGTGGACCACCGCAGAGTCCCTGGGGCAAGTGGAGGTACGAAGTCGTCGCTTCGACTATGCAATGTCGAACCAGGAATGCTCCGACGGAAGCGACACTGGTCATCGCGGCCGCCTCAACGACGAGTGGCCGAAGTAGCGTAGCCGGCGTGGCGCCTAGCATTCGTCGCACGGCCAGCTCGTTCGCGCGAGCAGTGGTGTCAGTCCGGACAATGCTCATGGCTGCGGCAATCGAGAAGACCAAGAACGCAATTGTCGCCATCCATAGAGTCGGGCCGAGATGATGTAGCTCTCCCTGCAGCGATCGCCGCAGTGAATTGAGCTGTCCGCCGCTTGCTGAAGGGAATATTGTCGAGCGCCCGTCGTCACGAAATCCTCGGATGAGACTGTCGGCGGCCACGACTGAGACCCCGGGCCTCAGGCGTCCGATCACACCACACCAAGCAGGAACGACACCGGCCTGCTGAATGACCGACACCGAGTGCGTATGCTCCGGGACCCAGGCATCGGCGCCGTCCGGAAAGCTGACTTCGGGAGGAGCAACACCCGTGACAAGCAGAAGGCCAGGTATCCCATCAAGTTGGAGTGACTTACCAACAACAGCTTCATCGCCCCCGAAGTGAGCCCGCCACAAGCGATAGCTAATAACGGCGGACATGATCGAGCGGTACCCAGGCCCCGGCGCGTCTCCTGGTGTGAAGTCACGACCAAACAGCATGGTGACGCCAAGGGTAGCGAAGAACTCTGGCGTGACAGCCGCCACCAAGACCCGTCGGGGAGATGGCCCAGTCAGGAGGTCTGCGGACGTCACG
>CALMMH010000261.1 GCA_937868145.1 uncultured Phycisphaerales bacterium | reverse complement strand
CGTGGTCTTGCCGCACCCGTTGGGTCCGATGATGCCGATCTTGTCGCCGCGTGCGATCATCGCGTCGAAATCCCGGATGAGCGGCTTGTCGTCGTAGCGGTAGCCGACGCCCTTGGCCTCCAGCACCATCGTGCCCGAGTTCTGGGCCTCGCCCAGCTTCAACGTGGCGCTCCCCAGCTTCTCTCGCCGGGCCTGACGCTCGGCCCGCATCTTCAGCAGGGACTGCACGCGCCCTTCGTTGCGGTGGCGCCGGGCCTTGATTCCCTGGCGAATCCAGACCTCCTCCTGGGCCAGCTTCTTGTCGAATCGGTCCCACTCCTTCTCCTGCGCCTCGAGCATCGCCTGCTTTCGTTCGAGGAACGTGTCGTAGTCGCACGACCAGTCGAACAGCTGCCCCCGGTCGATCTCGATGATCCGGGTGGCCAGCCGGCGGAGCAGCATGCGGTCGTGCGTGACGAACAGCAGCGTCTTGCCCATCCCGAGCAGATAGCTCTCCAGCCAGGCGATCGAGTCGATGTCCAGATGGTTCGTCGGCTCATCCAGCAGGAGCAGGTCGGGCTCGCACACCAGCGCCGCCGCCAGCAGCACGCGTCGCTTCTGACCGCCCGAAAGGACAGCGTAGTCCCCGTCGGGGTCCAGGCCCATGCGGGTCGTGATGCTCGCGATCTCTTCGAGCACCGACCACGCGCGATGGGCGTCCAGTTGTTCGTGCAACTGCTGAAGCCGGCTGTGGTCGGGATCGGGATGAGCCGCCAGATGCGCTTCCTCGCGGTGATAGCGCACCATCAACTCGCCTCGTTCGCCCAGGCCCCGCGCGATGATCTCGAAGACCGAGCCATTGAGGTCCTGCGGGATCGCCTGCGAGAAGTACGCGATCTTCAGTCCCGATTCCGCCTGCACGGTCCCGGCGTCCGCGACGACCTGGCCGGCGAGGATCTTCATCAGCGTCGACTTGCCGGTTCCGTTGCGGCCCAGCAGGCCGATCCGCTGTTGTTTGTCGATCTGAAGACTGACCCCATCCAGCAGCGGGGGCCCGCCAAAGGCGATACTGATCTCTTGCAGCGATACCAAAGCCATCGTATAGAACTATCCCGCAGGATGTCGATTCCAGGGTTCCGTCGGCGACCATACCCCCAACAGCCATCCTACCACACCCGCGGCCCAAACTCAACTCCCTCCTCCCACAGCCCGTGTGCGACTCCTACTGCGGCCACTTTAAAATTGTGGGTACAAGCACAAGGGCGAGCTGTTCAATCTGGGTCTGTTTGACGACGACGTCGAGGCGGCCAAGGCCCGCGACCGCAAGGCGTATGAACTCGAAGGCGAGTTCGCGTATCTCAACTTCCCGGATCTGATCCGGACGACGGAGGGCAGAGGTCGCAAGACGGCGAGGCGGCGACGGAACGGTGCGGATTGAAGGGCGGCGGGGCGGTCGAGCGCGCGGAGGAAAAAGAAACGGGGCCCGAGTCTTGTGGACTCAGGCCCCGCGTCGGTCTAACCTTTGTCGTCAATCACTGTCTTAGAACGGCTTGGCTACGGGCGTCTTCTGGCCCATCACCCACAGGATTTCCTCCTGCGACAGGACTCGGTTGTAGACCGCGACGTCATCCAGGGCACCCAGCCAGAAATAGCCGTTGGTGCCGCCGTCTTCGCCGCGACCGAGCTTGAAGGCGCCTGTCGACGTGCCGAGAACCGCGGTCGTGGTCATCTCGCGGTCCAGCATGCCGAAGACGTAGGTCTTCATGAACTGGCCGGTTTGGGAGTAGACGCCGGCCACGTGGTACCACTCGCCCTGCGTCAACGCCGTGCCGCCGGCCACATCGCGGGTCAGCGTGCCGGCGTTAGCGGAAGTGCGGACTTCAAATTCGACCTTGTTGTTCGAGTAAAGGCCGATCTTGTAGCCGCCCGTCGTGCCGTCCTGGTTGGTCGCGATCTTGCGGTCGCCGGCCGTGAAGTCCATCTTGATCCACGTCGTGACCGTGACGGCCCCGGTGAGGTTCAGGCTGGCGCCTTTGCCGCAATCGACATAGGTGGAGGTGCCGTTGAACTGCAGCGCCTGGCCGACTGCGCCGGTCACGTACTCGGCGGCCCCGGTGATCGTGCCGTTGTTGCCCTTGCCGGAGCTGTCGTTGGCGTTGCCGTCCAGGGTGTAAAGCGCCACGAGGTTCGTCTTGCCCGGATCGGCCGGGGTGACGTACTCAGAGGCCACCGTGTACAGCCGGATGTCGTCGACATACAGCGTGCCGGCGGCGCCCGAGCCCTCGATGCCGATCGTCAGCGACGTGACCTTCGCCAGGTTCCCGCTGACCGTCGACAGGTCGATGTTCCAGGCCTGCCAGGCGCTTCGCGAGAGGTTCTGGTTGTTGTCGTAGGCGATCTTGGTGTTGTTGACCTTCACGTACAACTGGCCGCCGTTGCCGGCTGCGCCCGCGAAGTGGATCGCCAGGGTCTTGACGCCGCGGGCGGTCCAGTCCTGGGCCGGTGCGAAGGTCCGCGTGGCCTCCGAGAACGCGAAGGACGCGTTGTTGTACATCAGCGGCATGGACTGCTTCCCGCCGTGAACGATGGTCTTCTCGGCGAACGGCGACTCATCGTAGCCGACCTGCGAGCCGCTGTCCTCGTTCGTCAGACCGTCCACCCAGGTCTCGTAGATGCGTTTGTCGTCGTCGTTGTAGCCTTCGAAATCTTCGACGGCGGCGAATTCCTCGGTCGTGAAGCTCCAGACGTCGCCGGCCTGAACGCCGGTGTCGCCGGTCTCATCGACCTTCCAGAAGTACTTCGTCGCATAGGCCAGACCGGCGGGGGTGTACGCGTGATCGTTCACGGCCACGCCGGAGACCGAACCGTTGGCCACTGCGTTGCTGTCGGCGCCGACGTACACGGTGTGGGAGGTCGCCTCGCGACCCGGCCGCCAGGCCAGATCGGTCTGGATGCTCACGCCCGTGGTGCCGTCGGTCGGCTCGGGCTTGAAGGCCTGCAGGGGCACGTAGAGGAACCGGACCTCGCTCAGGCCCGTCTGGGGCAGGCCGCCCCAACTGGCGTTGATCGTCAACTTGACGAACTTGACCATGGCGCCGCCGAAATCAACCACGGTGTTGGCGGTGTAGGTCGTTGCGCCGGTGGCCTTGGCGAACTCGGGCGCGTTCTCCAGAGTCGTCCAGGTCTCGCCGTCGGCGGAGTACTCGATCGTGACGGTCTTGGCGCCGAAGCCGATGAAGCTCTCGATCATCTGATTGGAGTTCCAGACGAGCAGCTCATCGAGCTTGTAGACCTTGTCGAACTCGTACTGGATCCAGTTGGGCAGCACGCCCGAGCTCATCCACATGTCCTGCAGGACATTGGTGTGCTCGTCGTTGTCGTTGAGGCCCGAACCGTTGATGGTGTTCTCCGGTCCCATGCCGGGCTGGAAACTGGAGGCGGTGGCCGTGATGTTCTCGATCGGATAGGTGAACGGCTCGATCGTGAAGCTCCAGACATCGCCCCTGAAGATGGTGTAGTCCGGGGCGGCGTTCACTTCATCCACGCGCCAGTAATAGGTCTGGCCGAATTCGAGCACGCCTTCCGGATCGAAATCGGCAGCCGTCT
>CALMMH010000260.1 GCA_937868145.1 uncultured Phycisphaerales bacterium | reverse complement strand
CATCAGCTTTGATCGCGGTGAGAAAGACCTTGGACTTGGATCCGAGTTGAATGCACTGTCTGATGTGCTGTTGGAGACAGCGGAGGCGATCGCCGAATCATCCGGCACGACCGTTCTCCATCTGCAGGTCGACGAACTCGATCAGGGGCTTTCGCAAATGGACTCCCACCGTGAACGAATGATCACTGGAATCATTCTCGCAACACGGGATCTACAACGCCAGATGAAAGGGAAGCCAGTTGCCTTCAGACCTGTTGTCTATCTGAGAACAGACCTGTGGGATGAGATCAGTTTCTCCGACAAGAACAAGATAAGCGAGACGTCCGCTCTTATGCTGGATTGGAATAGCGAGTCCCTGCGAGAGCTAGTCAATGAACGTATTCGTGCCAAGCTGGTTGCGGATGCGTCATGGGATACAATCAGCACTGACCGTCTTATGCGAGGCTCCCAATCGAAGTGGAAGCACATCCTGTCCAGGACATTCATGCGTCCACGCGATGTCATTCGATTTCTCAATGCGGCACTTTCTGAGGCCAAGAAAGATGTGAAGAGGCGGACGCTCGACCCTCTCCTTCTGGATAATCTCGATGTGACAAATGCCCGGGGAACGTATTCGTCATACCTGAAGTCTGAGTTGGACGATGAAATCTTGGCCCACTGGCCCCGATGGGAGGAAGCTCTTCAGGCATGTTCTGCGCTGAGCACTATTACGTTCCGGCGAGATGAGTTCGCTCGGGAATACGAAAAACGAAAGACCATGGCCAATACTCTGTCATCGGACAAAGCCCTAGCGACTCTCTATGACTACTCGATCATTGGGTACGAGCGACGAAGCGGATATGGGGGGCAATCGTGGGTCTTCCGATACACGAATCCAGAGGCCGGATGGGACAATGCCGCCGCCGTCTTCAAGGTGCATCTGGGGCTGAAGGAGTATGCAAAACTGCGAGAGGAAAGAGCATCCGCGGAAGAAGAAACATGAGCAAGGTGGTGGGCACCGTAGGCTAGACCCTGAATTGAGGACTTTGAGAGTATGTACGGCGTATTAACAGACGAAGCGACCGTGCGCTGGAGTTCTTCGCATTAGGGGCGTCCGGCTTGGAACGCGGGCAAGACACTCGCGTGTGTGACGGTCCAGATTCCACGTGAGGCGTGCGCAGCACACCTTTTGTGCCGGTGGCCCCAAAGCGGCAAACTCCCGTCGCCTCGACGGAATCTGGATTGGTCCGATCCTTTTCAATTGACGCGTGGGTTGAGAACCCACCCTACATGCCATTCTCTCGGGCCTGGCAGCGGGCGTCGAGGTCCCCAATCTGGTCCGGCGTGAGCGACTGGTACCATTCGAGGGCCCGTCCGGGGACCGTCAGATACCCCTCACACAGGACCGTCTTTCGCCGCCGCACGTTCATTGTAGCCGAGAGGGCATTGTGGGATCAAGGGAGTATCGCGTCCGGCCTCAAGTCCAGGAGCCTGGCCAGCATCCATTACAGGAATCGACGTACGTCAGATTCGGCGTAGATCAAGAGCACACGGGAAGAACCGCCGGGTATTCCTCTACAGGTATCGACCGTCGGCGATTGCATGTAACTCTTTGCGAAAGAGAGAATTATGTATCACGCAGAGACGCAGGGACGCTGAGAACAGCCAAGAAGGGAACAGGTTGCAGAGAGGCAGGCCCAAAACTACCCGCCACACCCCGTTCTGCCCTTTGTTCCCCCCTTTCTCT
>CALMMH010000259.1 GCA_937868145.1 uncultured Phycisphaerales bacterium | reverse complement strand
TGCTTTTCCGGACCCGCCCGCCGGAGTCCTGGATCTCTCGGCCCTTGAGTATCTGCAACTGTGACCTGCGATAGTCATTCCCACTCGGCATTTGACATCACCTTCCTGTCCCAAGAGCGGGCCATCTCTTGGGTTGTCTCGCAAGTCGTCCCCTTCTTGCGAGAGGTTGACGCTGTCATGTACCCCCTTTCTCCCCAATAATCCGGGGCCACCTACATGTGGGACACTCTCCAATCCGTTCTTGTGGATCAGATGCGCAGATAAGACCAGGTCGACGCAACCTGTGCATTACGGAACTGCAACCAATCACCCATCCCCAAACGATTCCACACGCTGAACTTCCTTGAAGAAGTTTGATTGTAGAGTCGCACACGTCCTTGGACGAACCTTTCCGTGGTGATCCGACCGGCCTCCGGTTGCCGGGCGGGTTATGAGAAGAAGAATCATTCTTCACCCCCTGCGAAACCTTCCTTATGATATCATCTCAAATGTGCAATGTCAATATCTATTGAAGCAATAGATGTCTCGAAATGTCACTTAATTGTGTTGCGACGAGGATGGGCCGCGATCGCGGCGATGCGGGGAAAGGAGCTGCCGATGTCCATGAATCGAATGCTGGTCTGGCTGCTGCGTCTGGCGGGGGCCGCGATGTTATGTGCCCTGGTCTTCGTGTTTTGTCCGTTCGAATGGATGGCCGCGGCTCACCTGCGGATCGGTCTGGGCGAGCTTGCATACACGCCGCTAGGGAGTTATCTGACCCGCACGTTGTCGGCTCTGTACGCCATCGTGGGAGCGACTCTGGTTTTCGTGTCCTCCGATCCTGAGCGATATGGTCCATTGATTCGTTTCCTGGGCTTTCTATCGGTCCTTGGCGGCGTGGGGGTGACGGTTCTCGATGCGGCGTTGCGTCTGCCCTGGTTCTGGACCGTAGCGGAAGGTCCGCTAACTGTTCTGCTTGGCGTTGCTTTGATCCTGATGGCTCCCGGCGGTCTGCATGCCGCCGGAAGGCAATCCTCTGCTCGCGACATAAGATAGGATTGCGAGGACCGCCGAAGGCGGGAAGGGGAACGTGCTCGGTTCAACTTGCCGGGATCACTCGAAGGGACGGTCGAGGTCGAAGTCGGGGAGGTAGCGGTCCCGGCTGTCGAGTTCCTGGATGAAAGCGTTCTCCAGGCCCAACTCGATCGCGTGATGGGTGACCTCGTCGTATTCGCGGACGGTCAACGGCCGGTTGATCTCCGGATGCCGGGCCGCCTCATGCTGGGGGGAGTACTGCGACATGATGCTGACGTGGAGAGTCGGGGACAGTTTCGCCAGAAGGTCCAGACACGCAAGACTGTTGTCCACACGTCCGGGCAGGACCAGATGACGGACCAGCAGGCCGCGACGGGCGATGCCGTCGTCATCCAAGTCCAGAGGGCCGACCTGATTGAGCATCTCGCGCAGCACGCCCGGGATGACCTCGGCGTAGTCGGTGGCTGCAGAGTACCGTTGAGCCAGATCGTTCGAGAGGTATTTGATGTCCGGCAGGTAGATGTCCACGAGACCGCGGATCTGCCGCAGCGAGTCCGTTGAATCGTAGCCGTTCGAGTTGTAGACGATGGGAATGGCGAGCCCTCGGTTCCTGGCGGCGACGATCGCCTCGGCCGCCTGAAAAACCACGTGGGAAGGGGAGACCAAGTTGATATTATGGGCCCCAGCTGCCGCC
>CALMMH010000258.1 GCA_937868145.1 uncultured Phycisphaerales bacterium | reverse complement strand
GTCGAGAACCCCGGCGGTTACCTGTTCCGAGATCTGCCGGTTGGGGTGCAAACCGTCGGCGGAGTGCCCTTCCATATCCTCAATCCGTCGGACAACGGAGGCTCCGGCCTCCTCGTGCTCCACTCTCCGCTGGCTCCCGAGAATCGCCAGTGGCCGCGTGTGATCGAAATCCCGGTCGGCCGGCAGGGCAAGACGCTGTTCTTTCTGGGGAACGTGCATGGTTGGTCCGCTCAAGATCCGGGGACCGGCGAATGGGGCGCTGTGGCGGAGTACGTGATCCAGTATGCCGACGGCCATGAGCAGAGGGTCCCGCTGATAACGGGTCGTACGGCTGACGACTGGGCAGCGCAACCTGAAGCGACTGAGGTCTTCGTAGGGCTGCGGGGCAAGCCGTGGCACCTGAACGTGCTCGGTGTCAAACTGCGCGAGGTCCCAATCGACAAGATCCGATTCTGCGATCTGGATACGCCCGCGGCGCCCGTCCTGGTCGCTGTGACGCTTCAGTATTAGCGATCCCTGACATCCACTTCATTTCACCGGGCCAAGATACTTGTTCAGGAAATCGAGTTCATCCTTACGCACCTCATTCTTGAGCCAGGAGGAATGTCCAGTCTCGTAGATTCTATGATGCTTGTCCTTCTGTGCCGTGCCAAAGAGTCCCAGAAACGGTTTCTGACTCGACTCGACCGGAAAGATGAAATCGTATCTGCCGTCCTGCAACAGGATCGGAATCTTGATTCGGGGAGCGAAGTTGACCTGGCTGTATTCCGGCGGGAAGTCGAGATGCAGGCCGCCGCCAAACAGGACCGCGACCTTGATCCGGGTCTCGATCGCGGGCAAAACGCCGCCCCAGCTTCCTCCCCGACTCAATCCTTCATAGGCCAGTCTCGTCATGTCGAACTCGTTCGGACGCGTTTCCAGGTAGTCGATGGTCCTCCGGAAGTCCTTTACGCACATGATCCAGTTCTGGATTTCGGTAGTCCTGCCTTGTTGATTCGGAGAAGAATTCCGCTCGAAAGTCCCCTGTAGAACCGGAAACACGAACGCACGGCCATTTCTCGTGTGGTATTCGAAGGTATCGGCAGACCCGTATCCCGATATGGACCGGAGGGCCCAGGCGCCGTCGCCCGGGAAATAGACTACGGTCTGAAAAGGAGGCCGGCCCGCGCGAGGGAGGTATATGTAGGCGAGCATCCGCTCGTCGCCGTAGGCAGCATTGAACGACACTTTTTCCCGCCGGGTGTAGAGGCCCAAGTCTTCCGTGAACTCGACCGTGGGCTGCAATTCCGATTCATTGTAGTCGTACAGTCTCCTGTAGACTTGAAAGACCTCGTCTGAGCAGGGCTTCTGATCGCTCAGGACGGGAAGCTGACGATAGCGAACCGGACTTCCCGCCTGGTCCCAAACGCCGTCGTCCGCGAGCAGTCGCATGCAACGGAATCCAAAATTCGCCTCCCGGAGAAAAGGCGAGTATCTGTCTGCGTTGCGGAACATGTACTCAGGCTCATTCCAGCCGCCTCCGAGGATCACTCGACAGCCGTCAGGAGCCTCATTGAAGCACCATTCTTTGACATTTCCCGCCATGTCATAGACCCCGTGGGAAGTCATTCCCTGGAATGTCCCGGCCAATGCGGGACCCTTTCCGCGAAAGTTGCTCAGGGGGATGACGAAACCGACATCCACATGCGACAGATCTCCGGCGGCCAGGCTCCAATGATAGACCGTGGGCAGGCGCGCGCCCGCGAATTCGGCATACGCCGCAGCCTCATACCAACTGACGCCTCCGACCGGGTAGTCCTCCTGGCCTTTCGGGAGGTCTCCGTTCCTCCATGTGGCCGGGCCGGGCTGGCCGGTCTGGTCCACGAACTTCTTCATTGCTGTCTGCCAATCGATCTCGACGCCGTCATTGACGAACTTATGCTTCCAGTATTCCGGCTTCCTGTAGCCGCCGGCCTCGACGAATTCCTTGAATCGACGGTTCGTCACTTCGTATCTGTCCATGAGAAAGTCCGGCAGCTTCAGCACCGGAAAAGCCTGGGAATCGAGCCATGACAGGTTCGCTTTGGACTGCTGTCCCTGAATCCGCACCATCCCTGCGGCGACAGTCCCAATCTTGTGCAGCGTGACTCTGAGTTCGACAGGCTTGGAACCGGTGAGCACAGCGCCCTCCGCGAGTTCGTATTCGGGCATGGTGACCTTCCATCGCTTGAAACCCCGAGGCACCTTCACGTGGCCGAGGGGGGACCTGCCTATGGGTTCCCATTTGCGGCTCAGGTCGCCGTAGTCTCTCAGAAACACCTGTGCACCCGGGGGCATGGTCTCGATCGAAATCACGCACACGGCACGAGCCGAAAGGGCCTGGAACTGAGGATCATCTTCGACGAAGGGCCGGGCCTGCTCAATCAGTGTGAAGGCGTCCGCATAGTCATCCTTCTCAAGCAATCGCTCGATCTCCGGCATCGCCGTTCGCAGAGCCCACTGCACATTGCGGAGGCTCGCCCGTTCTTTCTCCGCTTGCCCCGCCCGCCGGGCCTGCCAGACGCCAAATGTCGTCCCCAGAGCCAGCACCAAGGCAAACACCCCCGCCGTCGCCAGCACCCGGCGATGCCGGCGAACATATTTCCCTGTCCGGTAGACCCGCGTCGGCGCCGCCGCGGCCACCGGCTCGTTGTTCAGATGACGTTCGATGTCCGCTGCCAGGTCATTGGCTGTCTCGTAGCGATGCGCCGGAACCTTCTCCAGACACTTCATCACGATCCAGTCCAGGTCCCCTCGCACGGACTTTCGCAGTTGGTCCGCCGTGGCGCTGCGACGCTTGGCGACGTCCTCCAGCCTTCCCCCCAGCGTCGTCAACTTGGTCGAGGGCTTGACCGGCTCCTGCTCACAGATGATCTGCTGCATCTGGGCATAGCCCTTGCTGCGAAGGTCCTCGGGATCAAAGGGCGTGCACCCCGTCAACAGCTCATACAACAGCACGCCGAGTGAATAGATGTCGGTGCGCGTATCGACGTCCAGGCCGGTGAGTCCCGCCTGTTCCGGACTCGTATACTCAGGCGTGCCGAGGAACTGACCGTGCTCGGTAACCAGGGGCCTTTCCGTCAGACGCTGATCGAGGACCTTCGCCACGCCAAAGTCGATGACCTTGGGAACAGGCTTGTCATCTTGCAGCGTCACCAAAGCATTGGACGGCTTGATATCCCGGTGAATGATGCCCTTGTCATGTGCGTGTTGGATCGCCTGGCACAGGGGGACGAACAGCTTCAGCCGCTCCCGCATGCTCAGCTTGTGACGGTCGCAGTACTCGGTGATGGAG
>CALMMH010000257.1 GCA_937868145.1 uncultured Phycisphaerales bacterium | reverse complement strand
TCGGTTTGGCTGCCGCTGCTGGGGCTGAAGCCCGAGCTGCCGAAAGCGACGAGCGTCGGGACCAGCGACGTGCCGCCGCCTCCGCCGCAGAGAGTGTTCTCCAGCGAGTCGTCGTCGGCCGGCTTGAAGACCGCCACGACCACCTTGGACGAGTTGACCTGCACGATCGTTTCCTTGGCTGCGGGGTCGGCCACGTCGCCGAGCCAGTAGGCGAATTGGTAGCCCGTTGCCGGTTCGGCCGAGAGCGTGACCACGAAATTGGCGGAGAAACGGTGCGTTCCGGAGTCCGGAGTCACCGTGCCGGCCTTTGCGGGACTTTGTTCGATGCACAGGTCGAAGAGCGAGGATTCTGCGCTCGCCCCGGCGGCCAGGCCCAAGGCCAGCATTCCCGAGACCGCCAGCGACCTCAAGTATATCAGTTTCCCGCCAACCATGTGCTTCGTACCACCCCTTGCGGCGTCCGATGAGGCGATCCCGTCGGAATGCCGGTTCTCAACGCGGAGTCTATCCAGGTGCGACGATCCGTGGGCACCCCCCAAAGCCACTTCCTGTTCCTCTAGGATATCCGATTCGAACTCGCAGATCAACGAGGGGACAGGGACGCGGATCAGGATTCGCAAGGTCTCGATAACCTGGCTGCGACGGAAGCAGGCGGCGGCACGTTTTCGGACTTACGCCGAAAGTGCGGAAACGCCCGGCGCATTTTTTTCGCCCCGCGAGCATCCTTCGTTCGGACGCTCGCGGGGCGAGGGATGCGCTCTACCCGGTTTCCGCAGGACTTGTCAGGAAACGCGACGTCCGTGCGCGAAGCGTTTGACGAGCTCGTTGAAGACGATGATCGAGGCGGACACGACTGCGACAATCGCCCAGTCCGCGACGGACAGGGACGCCAAGTGGAACATCTTGGCGGTCGCAGGCAGCGACACGATGAGGATGGTCGACACGGTGGAGATGGCCACCGCGCCGAGCACGTAGGGGTTCTTCCACAGCGACCGGTTGAGAATCGAGCCCTTCGGGTTGCGGCAATTGAAGATATTGAACATCTGGAAGATGACGATCGAGACGAACGGGAGCGTCCCGGCCTTCTCGGGCGAGCCGCTGTGCCGATACCAGAAGTACATGAGTACCGCACCGATGGCGATGATGGTGCTGTTGAACCCGACGTGCAGCAGGAGGTCCTTGTCGATCAGGCGGTCCTGTCGCTTGCGGGGTTTTCGAACCATGATGTCCGGGGCCGGCGCGTCCATGCTCAGCGACAGAGCGGGCAGCACCTCGGTGCCCAGATCGATCCAGAGGATCTGAACCGCGGTGAGCAATTGTCCCACGCCCGGCAGCAGCGAGAAGCAGACGACGAAGAACTCGGCCGTGATGCCCGAGAAGGCGTAGAGGATGAACTTCTTGATGTTGTCGTAGATCGCGCGGCCCTCCATGACCGCAGTGACGATCGAGGAGAAAGAGTCGTCGGCGATGACCATCTTGGAAGCGTCCTTGGCGATGTCCGTGCCGCTCTTGCCCATGGCGACGCCGATGTCGGCGCGCTTCAAGGCGGGAGCGTCGTTGACGCCGTCGCCGGTCATGGCGACGATTTCGCCCTGGCGTTTGAGGCTCTCGACCAGCCGCATCTTGTCTTCCGGCGAGATCTGGGCGAAGACGTTCACCCGCTCCAGGGCGCGATCGAGCTTGGCGTCGTCCATGGCGCGAAGCTCCTGCGCTACGACGACGTCGTTCTCGCCGTCGGCGATGATGCCCGTCTCTCGCGCGACGGCCAGCGCGGTGTCCCGTTGGTCGCCCGTGGTCATGATGACGCGGATGCCGGCCTCTTTGCACAGTCGAATCGCCTCCTGAACGTCGCTGCGTGGCGGATCGGCCATGCCGATGAACCCTGCGAAGATCATGTCCTCTTCGAGCTTGCCGCGGCCGTTGGCGTCGGGCGTCTTGAGTTCCTTGTAGGCGAATGCCAGCACGCGCAGCGCGCGGGCCGCCATGCGCGTGCGGATCTCGAGCAGACTTTTCACCGCCGCCTTGTCGAGCGGCCGAATGCTTCGTCCGTCGAAGAACCGTGTGCAGTGTTCCATGATCTGGTCGGGCGCGCCCTTGGTGGCCGAAAAGAATTCGCCTTTGTTCACGCGTTCGTGGACGGTGGTCATCATTCGCCGGTCCGAGTCGAAGGGTAGTTCGTCGAGCCGGGGGAACTGGGTCCGAAGCGACGCCAGGTCCAGGTCCGCTTTCATGGCGGCCACCAGAAGGGCGATCTCCGTGGGATCTCCTACCGCGGTGTGAGCCGTGCAATGCGCGTTGTTGCAGAGGGCGGCCAGTCGCAGCGTGTGCGACAGCGATTCGCTGGGCGATTCGACGAGCGTGCCGGTCTCGGTTGTATAGTCGCCCTCAGGATTGTAGCCTGCGCCGGAGACGCTCAAATACTCGCCGCCGGCGTGAACCGCGCGGACGGTCATTTCGTTTTGGGTCAGGGTGCCGGTCTTGTCGGTGCAGATGACGGTCGTGCAGCCGAGCGTCTCGACGGCCGAGAGCTTGCGAATGATCGCGTTCTTGCGAGCCATCTTTCGCATCCCGAAGGCCAGACCGATGGTCACCGTCGCCGGGAGGCCCTCGGGCACGATGGCCACCGCCAGAGCGATCGCGAACAGAAACGAATCCTTGAGCGAGGTGACGGTCAGATCGTAGCGGATGGCCATGATCAGGAAGACGGCCAGGCAGATGCCGGCGGCGATTCGTGCGATCCGACGGCCGATGGCGTCCAGCTCGACCTGCAGCGGGCTCTTCTCCATTCCGATGTCGGTGGTCACCTTGGCGATGCTGCCGATCCGCGTGCCCATGCCCGTCTGGCCGATGAGCATGGTCAGACGGCCGTAGCTGAGCGTCGTGCCGGCGAAGGCCTTCTCCTCGTCGCCGATTTGCGAGGCCGACGTTGCGGCCTTCTTCATCACCGGGACCGATTCGCCCGTCAGCGACGATTCGTTGATCATGCCGTTGATGCACTCGAGGATGACGCCGTCGGCCGGCACGCGGTCGCCGGTCTCTACCTGGACGATGTCGCCCGGCACGACCAATCGGGCGGGAATTCGCTTGATCGTCCCATCGCGGAAGACGTGCGTCAGGTCCGCCATCATGCTTTGGAGGGATTTCAGCGACTGCTCGGCCTTGTATTCCTGGATGAAGCTGATCGCCGCGTTGGCCAGCACGATCGAGGCGATGATCAGTGCGTCGGATCCGGCCCCGGTCAGCCAGGACACCAGGCTGGCGAATAGCAGCAGAATCAGGAACATGTTCGAAAACTGCGAGACGATCATCGCCAGGAGCTTGAATTTCGCGACGCTCTCAAGCTCATTGGGGCCGTGCTGCTGCAAGCGGTTCTGGGCTTCTGTTTCCGACAGGCCCCCCGGCTGGATGCCCAGGAGCTTGTAGATGTCCGTCGTCGATGCAAGGTGACTCATAAATACCTTTCAATGTCAGGGAAAACGCCCGGATTCCGTGTTGACCTCGGAATCGGCAGAGCTCGCTCTGCCGGAGCCTATTGTATCGCATGGGCCGCGATTGTACAGCCAGGAGCGGATACCCGGTTCTCCGCGGTGCTTTGCCCATTCAGGAAATCACGCAACTGACCGAAGAAAAGAGGAGAAGAACCGTTGCACTCTCCAGGGAGTACGGCACTTAGGAACAGCAGGCGCGGATTCTGCGCTTTTCATGTGTGGGACTGTGTGGGATGTACGGGCGTGTAGGAGTCAATGCCGGGGGCTTCGTCGAACGGGGCCGGTCGGCAACAGAGTGGAGATGAGCAACCCGTATGGACTTACTAAGGAAAGCGACCGTCGCGGTTGTAGTGGTCATCGCGTTTGGACAAATCCCGGCCGGCCTGTCGCAAGCCAAGGACGAACCGTCGCTTCCTTCCGAAGACCCGAACGTTCTCTGGCGGGATCACCTGCGTTTGCCCGAAGATTCATTTCTGGTGCACGGCACCGCTCTGAATGAGGCCTCCTGGGTGAAATTCGCGATTGTGGCCGAGCCGGATGGCTCGCAAAAGGTCTATTTCCAGGATGGGCAGGCCTATCCGTTTCACTATCAGGCCGCGGTCGCCAACCTGGACCTGTTCGCAGGGATGACGACGGATCAGTTCGACCGTGCCACGCTGTACCGCGAGGGACGAAAGGCCGTGCTCGGAGTGGTGATTGTTCCGTCGATCTGGTGGGCTGCGACGCAGCCGGCCGAGTATGGCATTCAGCTCGTGGGCCGCGATCCATTCACTCGCGACGAGGTCGCTGCGGTCTTCGATCTGATCGAACAGGCCGTCCAGACCGAGACACCCTATCGGGCATTCTATTTCCCCACGTACGAGCAGCGGGCCGTCGCTCTGGCCGATCAGGAGTGGCTCGAAGCGCAAGGCATCGGCATCAGCTCCTCGGACCGCTGGGCAAGCGGCAACACGATCTACTCCTCCGGCTGGGCGCTGGGCACGCTCAAGTTCGTTGAAGGCAAATCCATCCGGGCGGCCTATCTCGACGGTCGACTCGGTCCCGGCGACATCCTGCTGACCGACGGCGTTCCCGCGGAGACTCCCTATCTGGCGGGCATCATCACGCTCTCGGCATCGACGCCGAACTCGCACGTCGCGATTCTCGCCAAGACCACGAACGTTCCCTTCCTCCATCTGGTCGTGCCTGAAGATGTCAACGAGGCGAAGTCTCTGGTGGGCCATCGTATTTGCCTGCGGGCCTACGACTCCTACGGCTGGACCACGGTTCGACTGATCGACACCGACGGAATCCTCGACGAGGTTACGGTCCAGGCGATCGTGGCTCTGAAGGATCCGAAGGAACTGGAGATCGAGCCTGTGACGCCGTACGGCCAGTACGGCGTCGCCGCCGATGCGCTGATGCCAACCGACATCCGCTACGTCGGCGGCAAGGCTGCGAATTTCGGCATGCTTCGCAGGGCGATCCCCGAGGACTCTCCTGTGGCGACGGCTCTCTCGTTCGATCTGTGGACGGACTTCCTCGCCCAGCCGCTCGACGACGGTCGTACGCTTGGCGCGACCCTCGCGGACCGCCTTTCGTCGTACACATATCCACCCGCCGACATGGGGGACTTGGCCGACACGCTGGGGGACATTCGCGATCTGATTGAGGACGACAAGTCGGTCGATTTCACGGACGTGCAGAAGCAGACGATTCTTGCGATTCTGCAGGAGCCGCGGTATGGATTCGATCCCTCCAGGAACCTGCGGTTCCGCAGCTCGACCAATGTCGAAGACGGCCGCGAGTTCACCGGCGCCGGCCTCTACGAGAGCTACAGCGGCTGCCTGGCCGACGATCTCGACGGCGACAGCGATGGACCCTGTAATTGCGATCCGAATCGCCCGAAGGAGCGGGGCGTGTTCAAGGCGATCCGCAAAGTCTTCGCCAGCTTCTACAACGAAAACGCTTTTCTCGAACGACTCCGCATGGGGATCGACGAATCGAAAGTCGGCATGGCGCTGCTCGTCCATCATTCTTTCCCGGACGAGGGCGAACTGGCCAACGGCGTTGCGGAGCTCCGCCGGAGCGACGAGTGGAGCTGGGACATGACGCTGGTCACGCAGGCCGGCGCGGTCTCCGTGACGAATCCCGAGGACGGCAGCGTCCCGGAAGAGGTCGTCGTCACGATCTATTCGTTCGGACAATACGCTCAACAACTCCGTCAGTCCAACCTTGTTCAGCTCGGGGCTACGGTGATGGAATGGGAAGACGATTACTATGCCCTGGGCGAGCTGCTCGTCAAAGTGGGCGAGGAGTTCGCCCAGACCACCGGCCGGGAGGAATTCGTTCTGGAGATGGAGTACAAGAAGCTGGCGCCCGGCGGCAGGCTGGTCATCAAGCAGGTCCGCGAGATCCCGCAGGCGGATGAGAGGCCCTCGATCACGGCGTTCCTCATCCAGGAGCCCGCGAAGTACTGTGTCCTGCAGGGCGAGTTCGGCGATGTCTTCGCCAACCACCGTCTCAAGTCCCGATGGCAGCTTCAGACGCGAAACCTCTGGCTGACGACGGAGAACCTCAGCGCGAGCCTCTACGACGCCGCGTCGCTCGAATACATAGCCGACGGGGTCCAGGGCGCGCTCAGCGGTCCGCTTTCGCAGTGGCCGCAGGCTTCCTACAGCTACACGCCACCCACGGGCGGGACTCTCCGCCCGGACGATCCGATCTCCAGTTCCGACATCATCCCGACCGACGGGATCACAACGGATACATGGAAGGTCGCCAATATTCCGAATCCCCGAACATGCCGCCTGAACACGGGCAACATTCCCGCCGCGGTGTCGCCCAGCGTCAGCGCGGTCCTGACGCTCAAAGACCTGGGGTATCTCCGGCTGGAGGTCGAGTACGAGCGGCCGGTCCTGCAATGGAGCTGGGAAGGCCCGGTGATGACGAAGCGGGACGAGGTCCGGCTGTGTCCCGTGTTCGAGCCGTCATCCGAGGATCTGCTGCAGAACCGTCGATTCGAGGAGCCCAACGGCGTGACCATCGAAGTGAGCTTCTATTGGCCGCCTTCTCCGAAAGGCCCGACCGCAGGCTACACCGCGCCGCTGGCCCGTTGGGCCGAGACTCGCATCAGCGGCTGCACGAGCGAGCCGATCGTGCTGCATGGCGAGTACTCGCAGACGTACAAGCCGGAGCACCACAACTTCATGGAGCACTTCCTGTTCGAGCCGCGGCTCGAGCCGGGCCTGTCGCCCGACATCCTGGCGGAGCTGAAGGCAAAGGATATCCGGTATATCCACGTCAGAGGCGGCATGGACAAGCCGACCGTCGCGACGTACGGCTACGACGAAGAGGGTCTGTGATCGCCGCGTGACGGGCTCAGAACCGTATCTCGATCTCCGCGACGCCGGTGACTGGGATGACGAGCAGCTTCTGTTTCGCGTTGAAATCCCCGGCTTGAGTACGGACGCTCGCTTCTGCCGGCCGGATGGTGACGTCGGGCGATTGCCCGACGCCTGCGAGCAGAAGATAACACGCCTTATCGTCCCAACCGTCCACGGCGAACGTCACAGAGTTGTCTGTCTCCTTCAGGTCGCGGATTGCGCACGGCGCGTGGAGGAACCAGCCGGTCCTTTCGAGTCTGCGGACGTCGTACAAGACGCCTTTGCCGAAGAGTTCGGGGATATGGGTCTGGACCGTGCCGGGATTGATCGCAGGGCCTTCGCTGATCTGCGGCCGCAGGAGGAAATAGTCGGGCAGTAGGCCCTGACGCTTCGCGTCGGTTGTCGGCCAGACCATCTGCAGGCCCGCGGCGGTGATGCCTTTGGTGAGAGTCGCCCAGGGGCCTTCTGTGTCATATCGGCTCAGCAGGTGCAGGGCTGAACCGTAGACCAGGCCGCACCATTGGACGGGCTGGCCAAACCAGACCGGCGCTTTCCAGTTCGTTGCGCCGAGCACCGCGATGGTCGCGTAGGGGCCCACATGGCCTTCGGTCGGGTTCGCGAGATAGAGGAAGGGCACGCCGGTCCATGCCCAGTATCGGGCCTGCTCCAGGTACGCCGGCTTGCGGGATATCATGTACGCGAGCGTGTAGGCCTTAACCAGATGCGCTGAAGCCAGAATGTCCGGCGTGTGCAGCGGGACCTCCCACACCTGGGCTCCGCGAGGCACGGAGTTGGCGTAGAGGGCGGTCTGCTTGTCGAGCAAGGCCAGGCCCTTTTCGATCAGGCTAGGGTCCGCCGAGAGGGTCGCCGCTTCGAGAATCTGCGCCAGATCCGGG
>CALMMH010000256.1 GCA_937868145.1 uncultured Phycisphaerales bacterium | reverse complement strand
CGCCGACAACTGCGCGGATCATGTGAACGTGGTGCATGGCGACATCTGTGACGAGCAGGGGATTGAAGCCGCCACCGGTTCTTGCCGGGATGTGTCCTGCATCGTGCACTGTGCAGGGGCGCTGGAGTTCCGGGAAGAATTCGCGGAACTCGACCAGCGGGTGAATGTGCAGGGGACGGCGAACCTGCTCCGGCTGGCCGAGGCGTTGCACGTTCCTTTCTGCCACTTCAGTACAGCCTACATCGCCGGGTGCCGACAAGGGCGGGTGATGGAGAACGAGGTCGACATCGGGCAGGGGTTCAATAACCCGTATGAATCATCGAAGTGCCGGGCGGAGTTGCTTATTGGCGAATGGTCCCGACGGACCGGCCTTTCGACGTTCATCTTCAGGCCGGGCATTGTGGTTGGCGACTCGCAGGAGGGCCGCATCGTGAACTTCGACGGCCTGTACAACTTCATGCGGCTTCTCGACAGCATGGGCAATCTGAACGGAGAGCGGGAATTCCGCGTCGTGGGCAATCCCGCGGCCGCCAAGAACATCGTGCCCGTGGATTACGTGGCCCGCCTTGCCGCGCGCATCATGAATGCGGGACTTCCCGGCACTTACCATGTCACGAATCCTCGCCCTCTGCGGCTTTCCTCGCTTTGCGACATTCTCGCGGAGACTTTTTCTGTCCATGGGGCAAAGCTTGTGAGCAAGGAGGAATTCCGGAACCCCAGACCGAATCGATTCGAGTCGATGTACCAGAAGCTCGCCTCGTCCTACGCTCCTTACCTTGCGGCCGAACCTGTTTTCGATCGAACGAACACGGACGTCATCGCGCGCGACGCGGGTATTGAAGCCCCGGAACTCGACGCGGTGTTCTTTCGCCGGCTCGTGGACTATGCCCGCAAGGCGAACTGGGGCAAGGTTGAACGACCTGCCACCGCAGCCGCGGCCGGTCGGGAACGGTTTGTCGAACGATATTTCGAAGACTTCCTGGTTGTGAAGATGCACAAGCAGTTGCTGCCCAACCTCCGGAGGCTGTCCGCAAACTGCCGGATCGTTGTGGAGGACATCGCGGGCAGATCCTGGGCGTTGAGCATCGATCGAGGGCGCCTTGTGAAAATCTCTCGGAATGGGCTGCCGTGTCAGTGCACGTTCTTCCTGCACAGTGACGCATTCTCAGCCATCGTCTCGGGTCGGCTCTCCCCTCAGGCGGCCTTCTTCGGCAAGAAGATCGATATCCAAGGCGATATGGAAACCGGCATGAAACTGGCGACAGTGCTCGCGACGTTTTTCCGAAAGTGGCCGTACGAATGAGAACCTCCATGACAGAGCGATTCACGGAGTTCCTCGCCCGAAGGTGCCGGGTGCTGGCCGTGCTTTGTCTATGCAGCGTGGTGATCCCCCTCTACCTCCTTCGGAATGCCCGCATCGACAACTCGATCGAGGTGTGGACCGGGACGAAGGATGAGGCTCACCGGGTGTACCGGCAATTCCTCGAAAAGTACGGGAACGAGGAGTTCGTCGTGGTTGCCGGCGAAACGCAGGACCCGCTCTCCGAGGACGCATTGGCCTTCCAGAGGGACCTGGCCTCCCGCCTGCGGCAAATCGAGCAGGTGGACGGCGTTCTGGACATCGCGCAGGCCGCTGCCACATTCGAGAAGTACAGACCCGAGGACTGGAAAACCGTTCTTCAGGACAACGGTCTCTTCCATAATCTTCTACTCGGCGAGGATGGCCGTACGTTCGGCGTCATCGCCTGGCTGCGAAAGATCGAGAATCCGCCTCAACGCACGATGGCCGTCGAACAGATCGAGTCGGCGGTCGCCGAGGTGGCCCGCGGCCGGATGCAAGTGCATCTGGCCGGAACGCCCTTGTTGAATGTGGCTCTCGATCGTGGTTCCCAGGAAGCCTCCCGGCGAATCCTGCCTGTGGCTTTGGCGGTGTCCCTGGCGATTCTGGCGGTCGTCTTGCGACGGATCGCGGGGGTCGCCGCCGTGATGTGCGCGGTCGCCGTCACCACGCTCTGGACCATTGGCCTGATGGTGCTGGCCGGCAGGACCTTCAACATGGTGACGATCACTCTGCCTTCGCTTCTGACCGTTCTGTCGCTCTCGGCCGGAATTCACATCGTGCTGCGGATTCAGTCGATGTTGTCGGAATCGGGAGACCCTCCCCTGGCCCTGCGCGGGACCCTTCGCGAAGTGCTGCCCGCCGTCTTTCTCTCGAACCTCACCACGGCGATCGGTTTCAGTTCTCTGCTGGTGTCGGACATGCAGCCCGTCGCGGACTTCGGCCTGTTCGCCGCCGTCGGCATGATGCTGTCGTTCTTCTTCAACGCCATCATCGTGCCGGGCGTGCTCTCGGGGTCGCGCGTCGGCAGCATCACGGTCCGCCCAAGGCCGACGCATTGGACGGCGCCCCTGGGGCGGGCCGTCGCACGCCGTCAGGGCTGGTCTCTGGCGGTGGCGGTCGCAATCCTTGCGGCATCTGTCCTGTTCATGAGGGGGCTTCGCGTTGAATCCAATGTACTCACGTTCTTCCCCGCCAGCTCGAAGATCAGCCAGGACTACCGGTTCGTCGCCGAGCGGCTCACGGGTCTGTACACGATCGAACTCGACGCCGTGACGGAATCACGAAGCGGAAGCGTCCTGCTCAAGCAGATCGAACAGCTTGGGACCGAGTTGGCGGAGCGTCCCGAGGTGGCGCAGGTGATCCACTACAAGAAGATCGCCACGGCCCTCAACCCCATTCGTCAGTCCGCTTCGGTGGACATGGCGGGGACATCGGACAATCCGCTGAGGCTGCTGATGAGGGAATACCGGCACACGGACGGAGATCGCATCTCCCTTCGCATGTCGATTCTGGTGCGGGCGATGTCCGGCACGGATTTCTATGCACTCATGGATTTCGCCCGCCAACATGCCGCTCAGAGGCTCTTGTCCCCGGCAAGTTACACGCTGACCGGCGTGGTCCCGCTGCTCAATTCCGCCCAGAACTCCCTGGTCACCACGCAGGTGCGCAGTTTCGCTCTTGCGGCAGCCACCGTGCTCGTTCTCATCGGTCTATTCTTCCGATCCCTGCGGGTGTTCCTTGCGGCCTCGCTCCCCAATCTTCTGCCGACCGCGGTGCTCTTTTCGGCGATGGCGATTCTGGGAATCCCCCTCGATACCGCGACGGTCATGATCGCCGGGGTCGCGATTGGCATCGCCGTGGACGACACGTTCCATTTCTTCTCGTGCTATCGAGAGGCCAGGCAGTCCGGCCAGGACAGCCTGACCGCGATTCACAGCAGCTTCAGCATCGCCGGACGGGCAATCTTGTTCACATCGTTGGTCGCCACGGCCGGTTTTGCCATCCTTCTATTGGCCCAATTCAAGCCGATCCAGTACTTCGGCCTGTTGGCAGGAATGACCATGATCGCGGCCAGTGCGGCGGATTTCCTGGTGCTTCCGGCCTGCGTGGCATTCGTGAATCTGTGGGATCGAAAGGGGCAAAAGGCGTGAGCATGGAATCGTCATTCGTCGATCGACTCAGGCCCGTTCTTCGAATCCACTTCGATGCGGATCTCGGTACGCCGTACTGGCTTGAGAGGCAGCGAGAACTGGGGATCAAAGTTGTCGAGACGATTCGAAGCGTCGAAGACCTCGCCCTCCTCGGACCCATGGATGAGCGAGCCCTGGCCGACCGACCCATCGAGGATTTCGTGCCGCGGGCGTTCTCCGGGCACAACGAATACCTGCTCGCCGAGACCGCGGGAACGTTGGGCAAGCCCAAGACCGCCGTCCACAGAGCGGATGAATTCGAGGCCGCCTTCATCGTTCCGTTTCTCAAGGCGGCCCACAGAACGGGCTTCCCCCAAGGGGGCCGCTGGCTCTTCATCGGACCGACGGGTCCGCACATCATCGGCCGGGCGGCCCGGCGCTGCGCCCGGGCTTTGGGAGCAGGCGATGCGTTCACCGTGGACTTCGATCCTCGCTGGGCCAAGAAACTGACCTCGGGCAGTTTCGCCGCCCAGCGATACCGGAATCACATCGAAGAGCAGGCCCTCCGCATTCTGGAGATTCAGAATATTGACGTGCTATTCGCCACGCCGGCAGTATTGACCGGGTTGGCCGAGAAGACCGCCGACAGCAAACGCCGGTCGATCCGGGGAATCCACCTGGGGGGAATGCACGCGTCCGTCGAGTTCATGGACCGGATGAGCGAGAGGTTCCCGAACGCCGCAATTCTATCCGGCTACGGCAACACGCTCTTCGGTATGATTCCCCAGTTGAGTTATCAGCGGGACACGGGGTTTGACTACTACCCTCATGGCAAGCGGCTTATTGTCAGACTGATCCCTCTTCGTGAAGATGCCGGCGAGCCAGACCTCACGGCCCGCGTCGAATATGGTCAGCGAGGGCAGGTCATGGTGCACCGACTGGACGAGATGCAGTTGCTGGTGAACGTGTTGGAGCGGGACACGGCGGTGCGGATTGAGCCGCCCGGCGACGATGCGGCGGCCGATGGATTCACTCAGGACGGCCTGCGCGATCCCCGGCCCATCGTCAGCGATACGATCAAGCCTGTGATAGGATTGTATTGATGGCTGAATTCATAGTGGAAGAACGGGTTACTTTCCTGAGCGGACCGCTCCGGCTGGACGGCGTTCTTGCCTATCCGCAGGTGGCGGCTCCCGAGCGGGCCGTGCTTGTCTGTTCTCCCCATCCGCACTTCGCGGGGGACATGCACAACAACGTGGTGTCCGCCATCGCCCGGCGGTTGGCAGTCCATGCTGTCGTGCTGCGGTTCGACTATCGCGGCGTAGGTGAGAGCGAGATCTCCCTGGAATCTGATGAGTCGACCTTCGATTACTGGACGGATGTGGAAGAGACGAAAGACTACACAGGGGCGGCCGAAGACGTGAAATCCGCAGCGCAGACGCTACTCGATGCCACAGGGGCATTGGACATTGGTTTATTCGTGGTCGGCTACTCTTTCGGCGCCGCGACGGGCATGCAGTTCGGCCATGACAACAGCCGGGTGCATGGGATGGTTGCCATCGCGCCGCCACTGGGGAAGGTCTCTTTCGAGTTCCTGGCGGGCTGCCCGAAGCCCAGCCTGCATATGATCGGCGTGAAAGACTTTCTGTATGCTCAAGACAAGGTTGAGGCATTTCGCACGATGCTTCGTCCCGCCGGGCGAGTGGTGATCCTGGATGAGGCGGACCATTTCTTCCGCGGCGACGAGGACCTGCTCGCGCGGGAAGTCGAGGACTTCCTGCGAGGGACGTACAAAGCACGAGAACAAAGGAAGGCAGTATGAGTTTGGATCGCAAACCGGAGATTCTAGCGCCCGCCGGCACAGTGGAGGCGGTGCAGCAGGTCATCGATGCCGGGGCCGACGCCGTCTACGTGGGCGGCAAGGGCCTGAACATGAGGCAACACCGCGCCAGCTACAATCTGAGCGAGCCGCAAATCGCCGAGGCGATCGAATTTGTCCACGCCAGGGGCAAGCGGCTCTATTTCACCCTCAACAGCCTGATCCTCGATTCCCAGATCGGCCAATTGCGAAATACGCTCTCGATGCTCAGCCGCCTGGGTCCGGATGCGATCATCGTCCAGGACCTGGCCGTGGCCAGTCTGGCGCGCGAAATCTGCGTGCAGATTCCACTCCACGCCAGCACGATGATGAACGTCCACAACGCCCAGACTGCCCTGGCGCTGAAGATGATGGGCTTTGTGCGGATCATTCCCTCGCGGGACATCCCGCTCCACGAGATCCGCCGCATCCACGAGCAGTCCGGACTCGATATGGAGTGCTTCGTGCACGGCGACATGTGCATCTCCCAGAGCTCGCAGTGCTATCTCAGCGGAATTCTGTTCGGCGACAGCGCCAACTGCGGCCGCTGCATGAAGCCGTGCCGATGGCAGTGGAAGCTCGTGAGCGCTCGGGGTGACGTCGAACTGCCGCCGCAAAACCAGGGTTACCTGCTGGCCCGCAAGGACCTGTGCCTGCTGTCGCATGTCCCCGCCCTGGTGCAAAACGAGATCGCCGCCCTGAAGATCGAGGGTCGGATGCGGTCGGCGGAGTTCCTCGCTCCCGTCGTGGCCCTGTATCGCAAGGCGGTCGACGTCTATTTCGACGACCCGGCCGCCTATGCGACCAATGCGGCCGACATGCAGCACATCTTCGGGCAGCGCGTTCGCGAGATGACGACCGCCCACAGCTTTGCCAATCCCGGAAGCGACGGCATCGAGACCTCGGGGAAACGCGAGCCTCGCTTCTTCAGCCACGTGGCGCCGGCGCCTGGACTGACAACCGGACACAATGGAACTGCCACACCGATCAGTACAACGCCCGAGTTGATCGTGCACGTCGCAAGCATTGCCGGAGCCCAGGCGGCCGTTGAGGCCGGTGCAGAGGCGGTCTACTTCTGCCACGAGGGTTACAGCCTTCATGGGCCGGCCCCTGTGGCAGACGCCTTGATCGACTTTGCCCGTCAGGCGTCCCGGACCGGCGTCCGCGTCGGTGTGTTGATGCCTCACATCTGCGACGAACGCGGCATGGCGGAATGGAGGCGAAGACTGCACGAGTTGAGTTCACTTGGCAACCTGACCATCGGCGTATCGAGTCTCGGCGGTCTTCAGACGGCCCGGGACCGGCGGCACCGCGATTTGCTGGCGGACTATCCGCTGAATGTGACGAACTCCGTCGCCACTGACGAGTTGTCGACGATGGGCGCAAGTCGTGTGACCGCCTCGGTGGAACTGACGCTGGGACAACTGGCGGAATTCATGGCGGCTGTGAGGCTGCCGGTGGAGATCATCGGCCAAGGGCCGATCTGCGGCATGCTGCTGGAGCATTGTGTGCTCGCGACGGCGTGGGGGGAGAATCCGCAGGGCGTCTGTTCCATGCGGTGTCGTCGGGCCGCGTACGCGATGGAAGACGCGGGCGGGCAGAAACACCCGCTCGAATTCGACCGCCGGTGTCGGAACCATCTTTTCACCGCGGCAGATGTCTGTGTCCTGCCGAATCTCGGGCGGCTCGTCGAATTGGGGGTTTCGGGCCTGCGTATCGAGTGCCAGCTGGACAAGGCGGAAACCGTCGGAGTCATCACGAGAATCTACCGCGAGGCGATCAACCGTCTGAAGGCGGGCGAGCCCATCAATGCCGACAACACGCTGGCCGAGATCTCCGCGTCGACGGGACGTCCGCTCAGCGACGGTCCGTTCGACTTCCGTTCCGTCGGTTCGATAGCGAAGGAGAAAGACCTTGCCCGAACATGATCCCATCGGCCCGCAGGCCATTCTGGAGAAAAAGCGGCGGTACCTGATCCCGTGCACCTATCATTTCTACCGGGACCCGCCGCAGATCGTGCGGGGCGAGGGCGTCCACCTCTATGATTCCTCGGGCAAACGATATCTGGACCTCTATTCCGGCGTCAGCGTTCACGCGCTGGGCCACTGCCACCCCGAGCTTGTCGAGGCGATCTGCGACCAGGTTCGAACGCTTCAGCATGCGACGACCATTTATCTGACCGAGCCGATCGTGAATCTGGCCGAGCAGCTTGCCGCCGTGCTTCCGGGCGAGCTTTGCCGAACGTTTTTCTGCTGCAGCGGCAGTGAGGCGAACGAAGGAGCGGCTCTGTTGGCCACGCTCTACACGGGACGAAATGAGTTTCTCGCGTTCCAAAACGGCCTGCACGGCCGCACGAAACTGGGGATGAGCCTGACGGGCCTGTCCTTCTGGCGAACCGACCCCCATCCCGTCGGCGGAATCACCCTCGTTCCGCCGCCCCATTGTTTCCGTTGTCCCTGGGGGCAGAGCCAAACTCAATGTCGCTTCGAATGCGTGGACGCTGTCGAGCGGGCGATCCTCACCGCCACCAGCGGAAAACCCGCTGCCATGTTCGTCGAGCCCGTCCAGGGCAATGGCGGCATCCTGGTTCCGCCGCCCGGGTACTTCCCGAGGCTGCGCCAAGTGCTAAACCGGTACGACACGCTCCTGGTCGCCGATGAAGTGCAAACGGGCTTCGGCCGCACCGGCCGGATGTTTGCGATGGAGCGATGGAACGTCGCGCCCGACATCGTCACGGGCGGCAAGGCCCTGGGCGGCGGCACGCCGGTGGGTTTCTTCTCTACGACCGACGAAATCGCCGCCTGTTACACTCGGCCGGGCGCCTCCACATTCGGCGGCAATCCGGTGACGGCTCAGGCCGGGCTGAAGTTCCTGGAGATCTTGCAGCGGGATCGCCTCGTGGCCAGAAGCGAACAAGTGGGCGGCCAACTGAAAGACCGCCTCATGCAATTGATCGAAAAGACCGATATTATCTCAGATGTCAGAGGACTCGGTCTGATGATCGGGACGGAGATCGCCGGACGCGGTTCTTTTTCCGCGGCCGAAAACGCGGACCAGATCCTCGAACGCATGAAAGACGCCGGTTGCCTCCTGGGCAAGACAGGGCCCGGCCGGAACGTTCTCACGTGGATGCCGCCTTTGATTGTCGAAGCGGACGAACTTCTGGAGGCTGTCGAAACTTTTGAGAAGGTGCTCAAGACGTTCTGAGGGCCATCGATGGCTCGCTCGAACTTTGATCGCCGCGGCCGCGGCGCTGGCTGTCGGTCTGGCGAGTTGTGCGTCTTTCAAGCACCTTACCCAGGTGAGCGACACGTTCCCGCCGGCAAAGGATTGCGGCAAGTGCCACGTCGAAATCTACGACGAGTGGTCGACATCCGACCATGCACACGCCTATACAAACCCGCAGTTTCACGAGGCTACGGACGACTACGCGTTCGGAGATTGCCTGAGCTGTCACGCGCCGGAGCCGAGGCTGACCGCCGCTCGGCCGGCAGTTCGAACCAGCGGCCGCGAGGAAGGCGTCACCTGTGTTTCCTGCCATCTCGAAGAGGGCGTGCTCTCCGGGCCCCTGAAACCCACCGGCAAGGTCCACCCGCATCCGATCGGCGTGCGGCCGGAGGTTTACTACGACAGCGGTATTTGCGGCCGATGCCACGAGGGGACGATGGCTCAGTGGAACGCAGCTCCGTCGGAAAAGAGCGGCTGCCAACAGTGCCACATGGAGCCTGCCAGGCGAAAGGTGACTCAGGCAACAGGCGGCGTATCGAATCTCCTGGTGGCGATGGAGAAAGAAATCCCCGTAAGACGCCACGGATTCCGGATTCCCCCCGATTCGCAATCCCTTGGATACCTCGTACTGAGCGTCGGGCGTTCAGACACCGACGTGGCCATCACGGTCGAGAACCGCTGCCCCCACGATCTCCCCACGGGCGATTTTGGATTCCGGGCGGTTGTGCTGGAGGTCTTCGCGCGGGACGAGCGGGGAGGGGCATCGCCGGTGGGACGCTGGGAGCTGACCCGTGAGTTGGGGACGGCGATCGAATCGCACGGAAGCCGAACCTGGACCTTGCCCGTACCGGAAGACGCTGTGCTTACGCGCGCCGTGCTGACGCGGCGCAGCTACGGCCAGGATTCGATTCTCCTGGCCGAGATCCGCTTGGAGGGTCGCACGCCATGAAGAAGGAGACGGTTCGTCGCTTCGTGTGGCCGGAGATCCTCCTGCACTGGAGCCATGCCGTTCTGTACTTGATCCTGTTCTGCACCGGGGCTCTGCTATTGGTCGGTCGGCTCAACGACCGTTCGATTCTCCCTCGGGAGATTTTCACCGCGATCCATCGCGTCTCCGGGGTGTTGCTTGTGGCCTTTCTGGCGCAGACCCTCTTGCTGAGCGTTCTCGCGAAAGACTTTCGCTGCATGTGGCGCACTCTGCTGGAGTGCGTTCGCTGGCGGTGGAAAGACGTCCTTTGGCTGCTGAAGGTCCCGTTCAATGCGTTGACCAAGCGGATCGTCCTGCCGCCGGCGGGGCGTTTCAATGCCGGTCAGAAACTCCACGTGCTTGTGGTGGCGTTTGTATTGACGGGATTCAGCCTCTCCGGCGTGTTCATGATTCTTGTGCCCGGGGCACTGGCGGCCTGGATCGTCCACTTGGCATGTTTCGTTCCCGCCGCCATGTTTTTGGCCTTGCACCTGTTCCTGGCTCTGATCAATCCGGAGACGCGTAAGTCGCTGCCGTCGATCTTCTCCGGCCACGTGAGCCGGGAGTATGCCCGACAGCATCATGGTCTGTGGGTCGGCGATGTGGATTCAGAACATCGGGGCTCCTATGTGTCTCTGGCTGCGGTCGCGCTGGTGGCAGGCGTGCTGGTTGCCGTGCTGGTGGGGATCGGTGTGCGGCATCGCGCGATCCCCGGCAAGAAGACGGTTCTCACGACGATCGCCCAACGAGGCACCAATGCGATCTGTCCCGCGCCTCTGGCGGCGGTTCATGCGAGTGATGTAGCGGACGGGGGAGACTGTGTCGAGTGCCATTCCTTCTTTGCGACGCCCGGTTCGACCCAATGTCTGGAGTGTCATGACGAAATCAAGGCTCGTCTGGCCGCACAATCGGGTTATCACGGTAAACTGACGGGATCTTGCCGGCTGTGCCACCAGGAACATCGGGGACGAGAGGCTTCGCTGATTCACCTCGATCGCGCGACATTCAATCACGCCGGCGCGAACTTTCCCCTCCGGGGCAAACACCAGGTGGTTCCGTGTGAAGATTGCCATGGAGTGCAATCGCCGGACAAGGCAGCCGGCCGGATGCGGTTCATCGGACTTGCCTATGAGAGCTGCACGAGCTGCCACGCCGATCCGCATCAAGATCAGCGGGCGAGCGATTGCCTGCGGTGCCATACGATGGAGAGCTGGTGGCTCGATGCCCTGACATTCGATCATGGCCGCGACAGCCGGTTTCGGCTGGAGGGCGCCCATGCTGCATTGGACTGTCAGAAGTGTCATCCGCGAGACACGAAAGCGGGCAAGGTCTCCGTCCGTCTGTTCGACGTCGGGAACGCCTGTCGGGACTGCCATGAGGACCCGCATCGCGGACAATTTGACGGGACTTGTGATCGGTGCCACGCGGAGCAGGGATGGAAAGGACGCTGGTTGACGCCATTCCACACGGCCGATTCACGGTTCCCGCTGAAGGGCAAACATGCGACGCTCGCATGCGAGCAATGCCACCGTGCTCCCGGACCCGCGAAAGGACTGGCCGGTGCGAAATTCACAGGTCTTGGGCATGAGTGCCAGTCCTGTCACGCAGATCCCCACGGAGGCCAGATGAGCCTGGCCTGCAACACGTGCCACAG
>CALMMH010000255.1 GCA_937868145.1 uncultured Phycisphaerales bacterium | reverse complement strand
GGGGCTCGGCTCGCGAGCGACGGTGGGAATCTGGAAGAAGCGGACCTCGCTCAGACTGAACTGCTGAACAATGCCGCCCCAGTTGCTGCTGATCGTCAGTTTGACGAACTTGGCGGCGGCGCCGGCGAAGTCGACCGTCGTATTGGCGGTGTAGGTCGGCTGACCGGTGGCCCGCGCGAACTCGAAATCGCCCAGGGTCGTCCAGGTCTGGCCGTCAAGCGAGCACTCGATCTTCACGGCCTTGGCGCCGAAGCCGATCATCATTTCGATGGGCTGATTGGAGTTCCAGACCAGCATCTTGTCGAGACGATAAGCCTTGGCGAACTCGTACTGAATCCAGGGGTCGGCGTCGTTCTTGCTGTTGAGCCACATCTGATCGCCGGAGGTCGAGTGCTGATCCTGGGCGTTGAGGCCGGAGCCGTCGACGGTCTTTTCGGGACCCATGTTGTCGGCGCTAGTGGACGCGGTGGCCGTAACGCCGGCGATGACGTAGGAGAGCGGCTCGACCGTGAAGCTCCAGACGTTGCCCGGAACGACCGAGGCGCCGACCTCATCGATGCGCCAGTAGTAGGTCTGGCCGAACTCGAGCCGGCCCGGATTGAACGTGGTCTCGGTCTGGCCTTCGCTGACGAGTACGGAGGCCGCGGCCGCCGAGACGTCGTCGAGCGACGTGCCGAAGTAGATGTTGTGCGAGGTGGCGTCGGCATCGGCCTGCCAGGAGAGATTCGCATCCCGCAGGATGTCGGCGGCGCCGTTCCTGGGGTTCGGGAGAATGGCGCTGCCCGGCGCGCTGGCCACTTCGTTGGTCACCGCATACAGGTGCACGCCGTTGTTGTTGTCGTTGGTGAGGAACTTGATGGTCACGTCGGTGTCGTCGGCGGTGAAGAGGTACTCCAGGTAATGAGAGCCGCCGGCGTCGATTTCGATGTCGAGCACGTCGCTGAAATCGCCGTTCTTGCCGCCGTCGCCCTGGCAGGTGATCGTCCGATCGGCCGTGGCGCCGCTCCAGGAACGATAGTAGTACCGGGTCGAGTAGGTCGTCCCCGGCTTGAGATCCGACAGGGTCAGGACGGCGCCTGCCCCGATCGTCGTCGAGGCGCTGTGGTACATCATGTCCCGCAGCAGTTCCATGGAAGCGCCGTCGCACTGGCCGGTGGGGTCGTTGCCCTCGTGAATCGCGACGCTCACCGAGCCTCGCGTGTCGGTCAGAGTCCAGCCGTAGCCCTGCTTGCTGGTTCCCGTGAAGGCGGCCGCGATGCTGCCGCTAGTGCCCCGCTCGAACACCACGCCGTTGACGGTGGCGACGGTGGTGGACCCGAAGTCGAAGGTGTGGGTGTACTCTTTGGTGTCGGAGATGCCGATCGCGGCATCAGTGCCCGTGGCGGGCAGATCCACAACCGTGAACGTGCCGGCCTGCGCCGACACTGCCAGGATCGCCGTGACAAGGACAGCGGTCGGAGTCCTCGTCAACCATCGCCAGGGGGAACTACTCGTCTTACGCATGCTCAATCCTCCACAGAACTTCACGGAACCGTAAATCTTATGCTACGCGGAACCGACAAGACCCGTCCGGCAGCAACATCATGCCCGACACAGGCAAAACATCCCTATTTTAACCATTATAGGCAGACACAACCACATCCTTTAGGAAAAATACCCATTTTGCGTCATCTCGCCATTCTACCCCATAATAATCACCGTTTTGAGGATGGGGGATCGTGGCATTTCAGCTCTCGCGATGGGAATAGCCGGGGAGGCCAAAAGAGTCGTGGCTCCGTCACAGAGGCGACGGAGCCACGACGAATCATCGTCAGAAAGCCAAGCCGCAGCTCATCCCATCCCTTGACTCCTACCTCCTACCTGGCCATCGCGGCGATCGTATAGAAGTTGTTGCCCGAATCCTGGGCGCCAAAGACATAGGTGCCGGCGGGCAAGTCGCCTGCGAACACGCTCATCGGACGGTCTGTTGTGGCGTTCTCGCGGATATAGAGCTTCAAACCCGTGTTCGTGAACTGCCCGGGCTGGGCGAACGCCGCCACAACCTTATCCACCGCGG
>CALMMH010000254.1 GCA_937868145.1 uncultured Phycisphaerales bacterium | reverse complement strand
GCACTCGATGGATCCGTCGACCATGCGAGTGAAGTGTACGCCCAGGAACGGGAATTGCGGGTCCGGGACGGGGTAGATCAGGTTGCGGACCTTGCCCGCCGCGGCGGGGCTCAGCTCCGAGTAGTCGCCCCGGAACGGGACGATGTGGACCGACGGATCTACGCCTTCCATGCGGGCGATCCGATCCGACTGCAGACCTGCGCAGTTGATGAGGCAACGGGTGTTGAACGAGCCCTTGAGCGTCAGCACGTTCGTGTAGAAATCGTGCTTGTCGAAACCGCGGACCTCGTGATAGACCAGCACCTTGTTGCGGCCGTTGACCTCGCGGACCAGGTCGGCCAGCTTGTTGACCACTCCGACGAAGTCGATGATGCCCGCCGACGGCACGTGCAAACCCGCGATGCCGGCTGCGCACGGTTCGATCTCCTTGATGCGTTCCGGGCCGATCCGCTCGATGCCCTCGACGCCGTTCTGCAGACCGTTTTGGAGAATGCGATCCATCGCGGGCAGTTCGGCCTTGTTGGTCGCCACGATGATCTTGCCGCAGATATCGTGTCGAATGCCGTGCATCTTGGCGAATTCGATCAACTCCCGACGACCGGCTGTACAGGTCGCGGCTTTGATCGAACCGGGCTTGTAGTACAGGCCGGAATGGATCACACCGGAGTTGCGGCCGGTCTGGTGAGCGGCCAGTCGGCCCTCTTTTTCCAGAACCACGATCCGAATGCTTGGATGAGCCTTCGCAATCTTATACGCGGAGGACAAGCCGACAATCCCCCCGCCAACCACGACGATATCCCAATCAGTCTTCACCTGCATGACGTCAATCCCTTGAACCACGGCCCTCTCCACAAGCAGCATACCAGGGCGTGAGGCGGGAGTCAACGCGGAAGGTTGCCGGCCGGGACGGCGGCCGACTGAAATGACATGGCGATGCTTCGGACCAGCTCGTTCGAGTCCTGCTGGGCGACCCAGTCCAGGACGGCCCGGAAGCTGTCGCCCATGCCGGTCGCCAGCAGGTAGACCGCCATCAGCCGCACGGGCCATTGGGAATCGTTGAGATTCTTCGCTACGGTTGTGGCCAACTCATTGTCGATCGGCACCAGCAGCAGATCGGCCATCGTGTTGACCTTCACTACCCAGGCGTCCGGACCCTGGCTCAAGAGCAGGCCTGAGTCACTTGTCAGAGAGGTGCGCAGCGTCTCGGACACCCATGGTTCGTACCGGTAGGGATAGAGAGTTCTCTGCTCGGTCATGATCTGCCGCTCTCTCATCAGGCCCGTGAACAGGCGGGCCGTCTGAATGTTCTGTCCCGGCTGCGCCGTCGAGATGGCGTTGAAGCGGCCTCGCACATAGCTGGGCGTGAGCTCCACGGCCGGACGCTTGATGGAGGCTGTGACCGGCTTGACGTCGACCAGGCGGTTGCTGAGCAGCCCTTGCGGCGAGACGGCCGGGTCGAGATACAACGTAAACTGGATGTCGAACGAGGCCTGCGGATGAACTGCGAGCATCCGACGAAGCTCTCCGGTGGACAGCCTGACCGTGTGCACGAGGCTTCTGCCGGGGGGCACGATCAGATCCGTGTGGACCGTCTCGGACAGGAAATCCGGGATTTCTTTGGTGAGGCTCCCACCGACCTGAGCACTGATCCGGAGATTGCCCCGGAACAGGCCGTCCGGCGAAATGACAAGGGGCTCCGTCCCTTTGTTGGTGACGGTGATGACGCCGTCCAGCTCGTTTCCGTACGAGAAATCGTTGCCGCGGACGTTGAACTGCACGTCGAGGATCTTGTCGGGAGAGAAGAACTGGGGAACCACCGTCTGACCGAGATTCTGCGTGAGATAGGTCGTCAGGGCCCCGGTGTCGATCGGCGAGACATATTCGCTGCCCAGGGTGCGCAGCAGCTCCTTGCCCGCCTCAGCCGCCAGGGAACCAGGGTCTCGACCAATCGCCATCTGGAGGGTCTTGATCGCTCCGGCCTTGTCCCCTTGGGCGATCTGGACCTTCGCCTGCACCAGTTCCAGGATCTGCATCCGTTCGAACTCTGTCAGGAACG
>CALMMH010000253.1 GCA_937868145.1 uncultured Phycisphaerales bacterium | reverse complement strand
GGTACATCCATCTCGACCGCGTCGGCCGCCGTGTCCAGGACCGCTTTGACGGCCAGGAACACCCGGATGTTCTGCTCGATTGCCTTCAGTTCTTCCTTCAGCCCCGCCCCGACCTGTTCAATCGACTTCGGAGCCTTGCCGCGGGGGTCGATCAACCCCAGGACCAGCTCTGTGCTGCGGGTAATCCACTCGCTTGGTCTCTGCGGCCCCTTGTAGTGGCCCTTCTTGTCCAGCCAGACGGCCGGGCAATCGTCCAGAACCGCGTAGGCGTGCCGGAAACGCTCATCGTCATCGAGCCAGTGCTGCTGGTACTGGTCTACAAACGCCTTCCACTCCGGAAGCTCCTCGCAGGCGTAGAGCGTATGGCCGGTGACGTACAGCAGATCCACCAACTTGGTGGCCTCCTCGGGAGACAGCCCGTTCTCTTTCCATCGCGTCAGCAGGGGCTCGACCACCTTCGTGTCCTCCTCTTGGTAGATCGCCGGCAGCTTGCCGCTGGTATGCAGCCTGTGGATCTCGTCGATGGCCTGCTTGCATAAGCCGGCGTACTCCTCAGGAACGGCGGCAGCGAAATCTTCCACGGATTCGAAGTCCACGCCTGATTCCTCTACAAGGATCTTGGCCTCGGGCGGCGCGATCGCATAGAACCGCTGCTCAATCACGTAGCCCAGGCCGTACTCGAAGGCCAGCTTTCCCTGCTGTTGGTCGGCCACGATCTCCTCGTACTGCGCTCGCGTGACCACACGGGGACCAAACGACTCGAACAATTCAACCGTCCGGCGTTTGGCAACATCCTGGAGGGCATGGTCGAGGAACCCGATCTGGAGGCAAGCGTCCTTGCACGCCAATTCCGCAATGATACAGCCCCGGTAGAAGCCCCGACTCAGGGCGATGAACATGTTGTAGTCGCGGACATCGGCCCCTTCCATCGGAGCTTGATGAATGGCCGCCATGTCGGCTTCTGTGAGAACAGAGTCCCTGTGAAGGAAGGTGTCGATCATGTCCTGTAGAACAAGCTTGCCGGCCTGCCAGCCGGTCAATCCCTTCGTGAGAATCCGTCTGACCGCCGTTGTCGTAATCGTCTTTGCCATAGCACTATCTCCTTGACTGAATCACCGCTTCCAGCCGGTCCAGTTTCGCTGCCAGTTCCGTCTGCTCGATGGCTTTGAGCATGGATTGCAGGACCGCCTGCTCCAACTTGGCCTGGGGCTCGCCGATCTCACCGGCCCGGTAGCGGGCCAGAACACCCTGAAGCTCTTCGGCGATCTCGCCACTGTTCAGTTTCGGCTCAGTTCTGGTCCTCTGCCCGGTCTCCACGTATTCGCCCTTGAGTTCCTCGAAGTACCGTAGCTGGAGTTCCAAGAGCTTCTCGGTACGGACCTGGGTCAGGTCCCGCTTGCCAATCTCGGCCTGGATGGCCTTGAGTTGCTCCCCAATCAGCCGGATTCGTCCTTCCTTGAGCAGGAAGAACTCCTCTTGGAGGGCCTCCAACTCCATCGCCCGCATCCTGACGATCTGGTCCTCAAGTTCCGCGTTCCAAGCCGTCAGCGTCCCCTTGGACACCGCCAGTTCCCGCGCAATCCGGGCATAGCTGTACCCCTTCGCCCGCAGGACCACGAAACGATGCTTCTGTTCTTCCTTGCCCGGCGATTCCATGTCGTTGATATTATCAGCGTCGGTATCGATGTCTTGCTCTTCCATAGCCTGTACCATTTCTGTGATCCTCATGTAGACCGGCGGGCAACCGGCAGTGTCGGTGGCAGTCGAGTTCCCTCAACACGGCTCGCCCGCACTGCCGTCGTAGAACCCGTATAGACATAGCGCCGCTCATCGGTCTTGAACGACAGCTGTGATCCTCTCGTGAATCCCCACGCCGTTGTCATAGAACCCCCGCGGTACGTAGAATCGCCCGACGCGTGTCGTCGGGCAGGGTGGGCCATGCTTTGATGAGTCTGGTCAGTTCGGGGTCGGCAGGGATAGGCTGTGCACCGTCTCGTGCATCAGGTGCACGGAGTTCTGCACGGACAGGTTCCAAAATTGGCGTTTCCGGGGCGTGAGTGGGGTTTGTTCGACTCCCCTTGGGGGGGTATCGGTTGCGGCTCTGTGGTATTGCACGGAGCCGCAACCTCTTTTTTTGCGCTGCGAAACGCGATTTCCTCCTGTCCCTATCCTTCCACCTTCGGCAATTCACATACCCTGTGGTGAATCCGGCGGCTCGGCTATTGCCCGTCTCCAAGCCCTTGACCTGACTATGGGACGGCCTACGGATCGAGTGGCCCGGTCTGTTCCTCGATGAGTTTCTTCTCGGTAAGGCTGATCGCACGACGACCCCAGGCGCCGATCGCCCAGTTCTTGAGCTGCTGCTTCTGCTGCGGGGTCGAGTTGGGCGGCAACCGGAACGAACCCTCGCGCATCTGGCGGAAGGTCTCGCCGGAGATCTGGCCGCCGCGGTAGGCATCGTTGATCATCTCGGTGCGCCTGGACATATCGCCGACGCCGTCGAGCGTTCGGGCCAGCTCGGCCGTCTTGATGCTTCGGAAGGCCTTGCCGGGCCCTTTTTCCACCGCCTCGAAGTAGTGGGCCATGTTCTCGACGACCTTCTGCGGCGTCAGCTTGCCGCCGCTGCCGGCCAGGTTGCCCAGTTGTTCGAGCATGTGCTCAGCCTGTTTGGGCGAGATGGCGCCGCGGTCCACCTGTTTGAAGATGTCCATGGCCTTTTCGAGCTGGGGCGGCACGTTGGCGCCGTACAACGCGACGCGTTTGGCCACGATGTTGTCCCACTGTTTGGTTGCCTGGCGCATGCCCTCGGCCATGTCCTTGGAGTACTTGGCGGAGTCCCGGCCGGCTTCGGCGGCCTGGTGGAACCAGTGGTCGCTTTTGGTGATCATCGTGTCGCGGATGTCCTGCGGGCGGGCCACCGGGGGCGTGATGTCGTTGTTGAGCCAGTCTTTGATCTGCACGTCCGGGCCGGTGTTGTAGGCCTCGCGGTGCCACTTCGAGGTCACCATCTGGTCCATGTCGTCGGCGAACTTGCCAACGTCGGACATGTTGTCCGGCAGCTTGCCGCCGTTGCAGCGTTTGTAGAGTTCCTGCTGGTAGATGGGCCCGGAGATGTCGTGGTTGACGTCCAGCGTGACGGTGCGTCCGTCCGCGGTCTTGCCGGTGATCTGGTAGGTGACGTCGCGGTCCCGGCCGTACTTCTTGAAGTCCGGGTCCACATCGAGCCCGCCTTTCTTGTTGGTGGGGCTCCAGACGGAGACCTCGATGCTGTCGGGGTCCAGGCCATGGTCTTTGGCGAACTTCTTGACCTGATCGGACTCCCTGATGCGGCCCATCGTAGGCACATCCGTGTCGCTGTAGATTCTCTTGATGGTCTCGTTGGCCTTCTTGCGGACCTCGTCGGGCACATCGGCGCCGTTCATGATGGACTGAGCGGTCTTGTCTTTCTGCATGCGGATAATGACCTCCTCCATATCCGCGTCGCCGGCCTGGCGGCCCTTTTTTACCAGATCGTCCAGCTCGTTGACGGTCTGCTTGGAGACGTCCTTCGCCTTTTCGAGCTGCCGCAGGTCCTCAATGCCCTCCTTGGTCTGCCGGTAGCCGTTCTTGGCGGTATCGACCACGTCGTCGGCGTTCTTGCTGAAGATGCTGCGCTCTTTCGTGAGGAACTTGCCCACGTCGTCGGCGAACTGATCGAACTTGTCGATGTCGGCGCCGATGCGACGGAGCAGGGCGTTCTTCATCTCGCCGGTCATTTCGCCTGTGGCCGCGAGGAGTTGACCCAAGGCCTCCTGAGCGCGGGGCGAGCGTTTCAGAGCTTCTTCCAGAGCCGCCGGTCCGGCCGAGCAGGCCGCGCGGAAGAATCGCTCCCATCCCGAGAGCTGTTCGCCCGAGAGCGACTCGCCGGTGACAGCCGCGATCATATCGAGGGCTTCGCCGGTATAGGGCAGCGCTTCGAGGACATCCTGAGTGATCTTCTGGTTGGCCTGAATTTCCTGGATGATGGCCTGGGCCTGCAACTGGGCCGCTTCGTCGAACTTGCCCAGGGCCTCGGCGCGTCGACGCATCCCGTCCATGACAGTTTGCGGATCCTCGGTCGCCAGCAGGCGCAGCCAATAGACTTCCGTCAACTCCTTCATCTTCTCGCGCCAAGCCGCCAGTTCGACCGGATCGCTGGGCGGATCGGAGGCCTTGAAACCCAGCGACTGCAGAAAGTCCGGGAGCTTGCCGTCGGACTGGTCCAACCGGTCGCAGCGTTTGAGCAGCAGCTCCTTGTACTTCAGGAGCAATTGGTCCATGGTCTGGCCGTTGACGGGCTTGCCGAAGTTGCGATACCAGAACCCGGCCAGGAGCTTGGCTTCCAGAGCCTTGAATTCAGGGCTATTGGGACCTTTTTTCAGGATCTTGTCGAATTCGTCCTTGGTCAACCATTCGGGCAGCTTGAGCCCGATGCCGATCTTCGGCCGATTGGGACAATACCAGTCATTCCGTGCGCGATTGACCGCAAACCCGGCCGGAGCCCGGCGCGAACCGCCGGGGCTTGCCGCCGCCGGCAGAGCACTGGGCCGCGGGGCTGCGGCCGTAACTCCCGGGGGCGGCGTAATCTCGTTTTCCTCCGGGATGTCCGCGGGCCGGACCCGGTCGTCATCGTCGGCCGCAGGCTCATCCGCAGGGGTCGCGTCAGTGTTCTCGTTCTCCGCACCACCTTGATCCGCGGTAGTCGGATCCTCCGGCTTGGTGTCCGAGCCGCCTCGTGGACGGGATCGGCCGGTGTCGCCGCTGTCCGGGTCGGAACCCGTTGCAGGCTTCTTGCCGGCGCCGGTTGGGGATGTGCCGGATTGGCCCGGACCTGTTTCAGTCGGCCGACCACCCTGACCGACAGCGCCAGGCCCCTGGCCGGTCTGAGCGGGCTTGTCAGGTTCGGCCCCGGAACCCTGCCCGGGCGTCCGGACGTCCGTCCCGTTCTTACCGTCGCTTCCGCTGCCATTCGTGTCCGAGGGCTGCTTGCCGTCGGTTTTGTCCTGGTCGTCCGTCTTCTCTTCCTGGGGCTGGGCGAGGCAATCCACCGCCACCATCTGTGTCTGACGGACACCGGCGGAGTTGATGACCAGAACTTCGATCTCGCATCGGCCGAAGGGCAGTTCGACGCGTCCGCTCCAGAGGTCGCCCCTCGGTTGCAGCCCAAACCAGGGTCCGCGGTTCACTCGCACGCAGCCCTGCGTGACCCTCTCGGCCGAAACCACCACCTGGGTTTCCGTCAGGTAGATCGCCAGGCCCGGCGTCGGACTGATGATCTTGCACCCGGGCCGTTCGCCATTGACCTTCACCGTGCGGGTTTCGTCGGCCTGCAGGCCCCCGGAATCCGTCACTCGAAATCGCAGGGAGTGGGAGCCGGGCTGGAGGTTCGCGATTCCTTCGAAGCCGTTGTCTGTCTGGTACAGGCGTTTGGGCATGCCCCCATCGACAAACACGTCCACTCCGATGATGCCCGCCTCGTCGACGGCGGTGGCCAGCAGGATCACGGCTCCATTGTCCGTGGTCAGATCGTGTTCCGGCTTGAACACCGTCAGCATCGGCGGCGCATCGTCGCCCGGGACCACGACGCCCACAATGGCGGCGTTGTTCTTGCGATTGGACTCTCCGACCAGATTGTCCGGATCGGCCACGACGCGCAGGCTGTGATTGCCCGGCGCGGCGGGCCAGACGAACTCGAAGGGCGCCTCGGTCATCATGCCGGGAGAGGCGATGGTCTGACGCATCAGCTCCTTGCCCTCGGTCCCCGGGATGGCCAGGAACAAGCCCACCTCCAGGCGTTCGTTGGAGCCGACCCCGAGATTGCGAACCACCCCTGTGATCCGGACCAGCGAGCCGAGTTTCAGGTTGTCTCTCGGCGACAGGTCCAGATCCTCCGAGGAGATGCTGTAATCCGGACCCTCGGTGGTGAAATCCTTGTCGCTCTCGAACAGACGCTTGACCGCGTCTTCCCGCGAGGCGCCGACCATGTAAGCGTCCGTGGCCAGCAGGCGGGTCTTGAGCTGGAAATCGCTCGAGATGGCGTAGTGCGCGTAGTTGCGGAACTGGGAATTGATCTCCACCTGGTTCTCGCCGCCCCAGTTCAAGGCCGTGGGAGCCAGGGGGAAGCGGTAGTTGCCTTCCGGAATCGTCTGCTTCAACTGGCCGACGACCTTGCCGTTGACAACCAGATCCAGATCGTGTTTCTCGTACTGGGAGCGGTGCTGGGGAATCGCGAAGTTCATTTCCAGCCAGGCGTCGAGCAGGTTCGTCGCCTGCCATCGGCCCTCCTGCAGGACGGAGGAGTGGTCGATCTCGCCGTCGAGTCCCACGTCGGCCTGGGCGCAATCCACCTGCCCGTCGCCATCGGTGTCACGGCCGAACCACTGGGTCCGGTTCAACTCATCCGTCACCGTCCAGCGGTCGGGCTTGCCGTCGCGGTCCGTGTCCTGCGGATCGGTTCGAGTGGTCCAGTCCACGGCATCGGGGCTCAGATACTGCCCCACCAGCCGGCGGGCCGCACGCCTGGCGGCGTCGATATCCGCCGCTTCGCCCGTGACCGGATCGAGACCCGCGGTCATATCGAGGCGGAAGACCTGCTCGCCGGGCTTGAGCTTGCCTTCATAGCGGATGGATGCGGTCGTGCCGATGGATGTCGCCTGGATTTCGTCCTCGCAGCCGACGAACCCATCGTACATCCTGGGAAACATGTCGAACCGCATACGCTGCCCGGCCTGCATCATGCCGTGCCGGACTTCCGGAGAGATGCGGAGACCCTCCTTGGCAGCGACGACGTTCACGTCCGTCAACGTGTCGCCTTTGTTGATCAACTCATAGGTCCGACCAAGTCCCCCCCGATCTGCCGGTGTAACGTCGGCCCACTCCAGATCCACCTTCGGCAGCTTCACGAGAACCTCGACCTGGGCCTGGTCGGAGAAGCCGTCCTCCGACTCGATGTAGATGGGCAGTTCGTGGCGTTCCTTGACCACGTCCTGCGCGCTGAAGCCCAGGGTGAAGGTGCGCTGCTCGCCCGGTCCCAGCTCGACCGGCCGGCCTTTCTCGCCGTCGCCGACGAAAGCGACCAGCAGGTTGCTGTTGCGCGGCTGATCGCAGCGCAGGCGCACGACCCGTTTCTCTTCCGCATGGTTGCGAACGGCCACGGGAATCTTCTGATCGTAATCGCGCTGAATCGTCCCGCCGTATTGGGGCTGCGTGAAGGCCAGACCCTTGACCCGGGTGACCTCGCGAATGGGCCCCGGCTCGGTTCCGCCCAGCGGCTGGTATTCGTAGGCTTTCCCCGCTTCAAGATCGGCGATGCGCACCCGACGCGAGCGTGCGTTTTGACCGACGATTTCCTGCCAAGGCGCGTCGGTCTTTCCATCTCCCTTGAGCCGATAGCGGACCTTGGCGGCTCCGAATGCGCTGCCGTCCCAGGAAATGGCCACATCATTGCCCGTAACGACGGCTCCCTCCCCCGGCAACAGGTTGAAGTAATCGGACACCCGGACCTTCCGCGTCGACGTCTGCTGTTTGCCGGAGGCATCGGTCGCCACCGCAACCAGACTGCACTCGCCGCCGGCCAGCGTCTGCCAGGGGACCTCGAATTCATAGGGCAGCGTATAATCCGTGCCCACGTGTCGACCGTTCGCCTGGAGGTCCACCTGCCGGATTGCCTTTCCCTCGTAGCTGATCGCGGTTATGAGGACGGGCGTCACCTCGTCGATCAACTCGCCTTCCCCCGGCGTCGCGACCAGGACGCGCACCCCTTCGCGAACCGGCTGGCCGGTCGCCTGGACCCAGAACTCGCCGCGTGCGGAGGCCGGACCCGCCGTGCCCCAGGAACTCACTCGGTACAGGCCTTGAGTCGGAAATTCGAGCGTCTGCGGCTGGCCTTGTGCCAGCGTCGCATCCGGATTGCCGTCCGCGTTGATGTCCAGAGAAACCGAAGGCAGGGACGGAACCCCGCCGACTGCCGCAAGGGCGAAGGTGACTTTCGTCGGTTGAATCGGGTCCACGGTCCAGCTCACCGCCGACGACGCCAGGGAACGGTCTCGTGGAGCGACCAGGATCCAGTTGGGCTGGATATTCTCGCCGTTGTTGCCCCACTCGGTGACGGTCAACTCCAGTTCCATGGGCCCTTCGGTCACGAAGTCGTGCCGACCGGTGTTGTTGCCATAAGCATTGCCGCGCACGACCACATTTCCCGTGCGCACATCCGTCCCAACGACGCTGCTTTCGAGCGGGCCGCCGATGAAGCACCCGTATTGGCCCTTGGCCGGGATACTTACGCGGAATCGCTCCACATCGCCGACATGCTCGATGCCGCAGGGTCGGGCCTCCCCCACCTTCAGGGCAATCACCGGGCTTTTCGCCAACTCGGGCGTCTCGCCGGGCACGGCTCGGTGCAGCGTCGCCTTGACTGCATAATCCCAGGGAGCCTCCCCGTTGTTGCCCCATTCGGTCACGCGGAGGTAGTACAGGCCCGGCACCACGTCCCAGTTGCTCTGGACCTGCGTGTTCCAGTAGCCGTTCATGGTCCCGACTTGCTTGGCGGCAGCGTCAACCAGCGTGACGCTTAGCTCAGGCCGAACCTCCATCCAGACATTGAGGATTCCGGGCTGATCGACCATGAGTTGATACCAGTCCTGGTCGCCCGTGGGGAGAATGTTGTCCCGGACCATGGTCCCCAGCTCGACGGGCGTGGCGGTCTTCAGAGTGTCGTTGTCCTGGAGCCGCTCCAGCTCTCCGGCCGGATCGAACCACGTGCGCAATTCATACGGGAAGGGAGACCAGCCATTGTCGCCCCACTCGCTGACCAGGAGGTAGACCGTGGTGGCCCCCGTGAACGGGTGAGCCATGTGATTGGATGCGTTGGCATAGGAGTTGGCATATCTCAGGACATCGCCCCGGCCATCCACCATGTGGGTCGTCAGCTCGGTGGTTCCCTGCTGGAAGACGTGCAACGTGCCCTTGGAGGGAATCGAGACGGTGTACAGGTCGCGATCGCCGGTCGGATTGATGGAGGCATACGTCCGCGAATAGAGCGGTAGATGGCGGACGGCGGAAGGGCGTGCCCCGGGCCGGTAGACAGGATCATCCACGCCGTCATCGGTCATAAACAAGACGCGGAAATCATAGGGATCGAGCGAGCACCGGTCGTTGCCCCACTCCCTCACCACGACGCGATAGTCTCCGGCCGCGAACTGCCATTCATAGGCTCCGCCTGCCCCGGCATAGCAGTTCAGGACAGCACACTCCCTATCGTTCTTGTCCAAGACCACCACATTTCGCTCGATACCCGGCATGTTGGCGGATTCCAACCGCAGGCAGCCGGCGCGATCCAGATGCAGAGCGAAATGATCCGCATCCCCCACCGGGAAGAGGATTCCCCGCATATGCTGCCCGATCTGGATCGGCTTGGCTTCCGGGGCGGAGTTGTTGGATTCGAGCGGGTCGGCGGCCGTCTCCGCGGTCAGGCTCATCAGAACCTCGGCGTCGGACGCGTTGTTCATGCCCCACTCCGTCACGCGGATGGTGTAGCCGCCTGCGGGCAGATCCCAGGCCCCTTCCGAGGGCGAACCACTGTACTTGGCGAGAGAAGCGACCGTCTGGGCGGTCGAATTGAAGACCGTCGCCAACACCTCGATCGGGCAGTTGTTGACCGCCACATGCACGCGGGTCGCCTCACGGAGGTCGAACGCGAACCAGTCCTCATCGCTGGCCTTGTTGAGCTTGAGCGAAACGGATTGCCCCAGGATGATCCGCTGCGCCTCTCCTCGAGAATCGTTGGAGGTCTGCTCGGGAACCACCTTTTGCGGGTCGAGCGCCACGGCCAGCCGGCCCTTGTCGACCAGACGCACGGATTGGAGTCCCGCGATATACCCCGGGACCGTCACACGGACGACGGCCTCGGATCGATGCGTAGTCGGAAGAGACGCATCCTTGGCCACCGGGTTGACAGTCCCCAGGCGAAGACCTGAAAAGGCGGCAACGCCGCCGGCATTGGTTCTTTCCGAGGCAATCCTCGCCAG
>CALMMH010000252.1 GCA_937868145.1 uncultured Phycisphaerales bacterium | reverse complement strand
CCTCGGGGTCTGCCTGGGAGCGCAGCTTCTGGCGGATGTCCTCGGAGCGAAGGTGGTGCAGAACCCTCACGTTGAGATCGGGTGGTTTCCGGTCCGGTCGACACCCGAGGCCCGCGACTCGGACCTCTTCAAAGACATGCCGACGGAATTCACAGCTTTCCATTGGCACGGAGATACCTTCGAGATTCCGCCCGGAGCGAAAGGGCTGGCGGAGAGCGATGCATGTCCCCGCCAGGCATTTGAGTACGAGGGGTTTGCTCTTGGCCTGCAATGCCACTTGGAGTACACTGCCGACAGTATCCGCAGCATGCTTGCCCATTGTGGCCATGAGCTGACGGGTGGACCGTTCATCCAGGATGAAGATCGGATTCTGGCAGGATTTGATCACATCGGACGGACTGGGGCATTGCTCTTCAAACTCCTCGATTCAATGTCGCGGCGAGGTAGACAAACGCCATGAACCAGAATAGCCCTAGCGAGAGGATTCCTTTCGTACGGTTTTGGCCGACGAACCGCCGGGCTTTTCTGCGATCTGCGGCAGTCGTGGTCGCCGGGCCGGCTCTTGTCTCGCTGTCCTGTGCTCCCGGCAACCGATCGACACGCGCCAGCCGGCCGGTGCGCTTCGGCGTCGTTACCGATTGCCATTACGCCGATGCGAAACCCGCGGGCACGCGGTTCTATCGAGACTCGCTGGACAAGCTGTCCGAATGCGTCGCGAGGATGAACGCGGAGTGCGTCGACTTCCTGATCGAGCTGGGCGATTTCAAAGACCAGGACGCGCCGTCGGTCGAGAGCCGGACTCTGGAATACCTCCGCAAGATTGAGGACGTGTTCTGCGGATTCGCCGGACGTCGATACCACGCGCTCGGCAACCACGACATGGACAGCCTCTCGAAGTGGCAGTTTCTGGAGAATGTGGAAAACACCGGCATCGATTCGACGCGGAGCTATTATTCCTTCGACGTGTCGGGTCTCCACTGCGTCGTGCTCGACGCCAACTATCGGGCCGACGGCGCCGACTACGACCACGGCGATTTCGACTGGACCGACGCGAACGTCTCGGCGGACGAGCTCGAATGGCTCCGGCGGGATCTCGCGGCGTCCGAGGGCGACGCCCTTGTTTTCATTCATCAGTTGCTCGACGGCAAGGGCTCGGTGTACGTGAAGAACGCCGCGGAGGTCCGGCGGATTCTCCAGGACTCGGGCAAGGTCCTGGCGGTCTTCCAGGGCCACCATCACGAGGGTTCGTACAGCCGGATCGAGGGGATTCACTATTACACGCTCAAGGGCATGATCGAGGGGCAAGGCCCGGAGAACAGCTCCTACGCGATTGTCGAATTGCGGAACGGCCGGGATCTTGCGGTCATGGGCTATCGCAACGCTCTGAGCAAAGGTATGATGTGCGGAGATCTTTGAGAGGATTCAGTCATGAAAAGACACCTCGTTGGCGCATGGACGATGCTGATGGTTCTGACCATTGCCCTGGTCGCGGCGGCGCAGCAGGACGACGCGGCCAGGCAGCGATGGCTCAAATGGCGACAGACGCAACACAAGGCGATTCAGACGCTCCAGGCCGACGGCGTGAAATTGCGGGCCGCGTTCGACGAGGCCGGCCGGACCATGCCGGCGCCTGAGAAGTGGGAGAGCATGTCCGAGGAAGAGAAGACCAAGTTCCGGCAGGCGAACAAAGGCCGCTGGGAAGAGCATCTCAAGATCCTGACCGACGTCGAAGAGCAGGTCGCGATTCTCAAGGGACCCTGGCAACTGCAGGCCGAGTTGGATGAAGCGGTCAAGGAGCTGACGGCCATTCGCGATCAGGCCGTGCAGGAGAAGGCGAAGAAGGCCGCGGAGCTGGTTCAGGCTCTGATCGACAGACGGCAGGCGAAGCACAACGAAATGATGAAGAAGCTTGGTCTTTGATCGCCACGGAAGGATTGCCCATGGAAGCAGCGTTCGATCTGACGGAACCGGCCGATCTCTCAAACACCTCCGCGGCGGTCGCGTCCCCTCGTATCACGTCCATCGACGCGGTCCGCGGCCTGGTCATGTTCACGATGATCTTCGTCAACGACATCGCGGGGGCGTCGGCGGACATCGTTCCGGCCTGGATGCGTCACTTCCACGGCGACGACGGCATGACGTTCGTCGATCTGGTCTTTCCGGCGTTCTTGTTCATCGTCGGCATGTCGATTCCCTTCGCTCTGGGCGGGCGCATCGCAAAGGGCGAGCCGTGGTGGAAGTGTCTCGCGCACATCCTGACGCGGACGCTGGCGCTGCTGTGCCTGGGCGTCGTCATGGTCAACGGATTGCCTGATTCGAGCCAGATGGGGTGGTCCGCCGGGCTGTGGTCGGCGCTCGTGCTTCTGTCGGTGGGTTTGTGGCTGGGCTCTTTCTCGCTGCCCGGCCAGTCGAAGTTTTCCGCCGATCGCAGGCGGGTGCTACGCATCGTCGGCGCGTTGCTGCACGTTGTGGGTTTCGCCGGTCTGGTCGGGCTGGTCTTGGCCTATCGCGGCCGGGAGGGCCTGCGGATCGTCACGTTGTCTCCGTTCTCCCTTCACTCCGAATGGTGGGGCATTCTCGGCCTGATCGGCTGGGCGTACCTCGTCAGCTCGTTGGTGTTTCTGTTCTTTCGGACTCGCAGCACGGCGCTGCTGGCCTGCATGACGCTGCTGTTCTGCCTGTACCCGGCCGGCCAGTCGGGTCTGTTCGATGAGCTGACGATTTCCCAGTACGTCGGCATCGGCGGCATGATCGGCTCCCACGGCGGCATCGCTGTCGCGGGCATGCTCCTGGCCTCCGTCCTGATCCATCCGGAGACGCGGAGCAGCCGTTCGCGGATTCGTTTCACGCTGCTGTTCGCTTTGGGCTGCGCGGCCGGAGCGGTGCTGATCGACGGTCTCTACGGCATCAACAAGAACGCCGCGACGCCGGCCTGGTGTCTCTGGGCCTGCGCGATCACGGCGGCGGTCTGGCTGATCGTTCACCTGCTCAGCGAGACCCGCGTCGGTCGTTGGCTGACGGGACCTTTCGCGGTCGCCGGCCGAAACGTCCTGCTGGCGTATCTGTTGAGCAACGCGCTGGGGCCGGTCCTGGATCTGCTGAACCTGGGCGACTGGTACGGCGGTCTGGCCGGCCCGACCCTGACCAATGCGGTCGCACGCTCCGTCGGCGTTGCGGTCGTTATCCTCTTGGTGTCCGTCGGGCTCAATCGGCTCGGTTTGCGTCTGAAGCTGTAGATCGGGCCGCATTCGCGGAGGCAATCGAGGTCATGCAGAAGTAGGGTGGGTTCTCAACTCACGCGTCCATGATCCTGAGCGAGATAACTGTATTGCGACGTGCGTATAGGAGTGATCGGATGGGAATGAGTCGGTGGTCGTCGAGTGAAGTGCGGTCGTGCGGAGCGATGTTGTTCGGCGTCGGGGTCTTTCTGGGTTTGTTGTTGCCGGGATTGGGCGCGGGGGCGGAGACTCATCTGGCATGGTTCACGGACGCCAACGCGCCCGGCGCCGCGAAGAGCCCGGCGTCGACGGATGTGTCGACCGCCGTGGTCGGCACGTACGGACAGGGTTTCGCCGGGACCGATGCGGCGCCGATGGAGTGGCCCTCGCTGCAGCAGCGACAGGGCTATATCAGTCTCTGGGTGCGGCCGAAATGGAACGGCGACGACGGCCAGTTACACCGCCTGCTTCGCATCGGCGACCCCGCGCGCAACGGTTTGGCCCTGGAGAAGGCCGCGAGCGGAATGCTGCGGTTCGTCATGGCCAGTCCCGAAAAGGTTACGGTCTCGCGCAGCGACGTCTCCGCCTGGCGGGCGGGTCAGTGGCGCCATATCGTTCTGGCTTGGTTCTACAATGGAGACCATCCCGTCGGAATGCCGTTGTGGATCGACCACGTGGCCGTGGACGGGCCCATCGCCGGCGGCTGCCGGTTCCTGGATCCGCAGACGATGACTGACAAGCGGCTCTGGATCGGCGACGCCTCCGCCCAGGCCGATTTCGACGAGGTGATCTGCCGCGACCGGCTCGACGCCGAGGGTTCGTGGGGGATGATGGCCTCGGTGTACCGCGACTACTTCCGCACGGCCCCCTACGATGGGATCAAGATGGATCTCCAACCGCAGCGAGTCCCGGCCGACCGCCGCGTCGTGGCCGGCTTCGAGAAGCAGTTCGGGCTCCAGGCCCTCCGCGAGGGCCGGTGGGAGCCGGTCACGGAGTTCGCGGCGCGATACGGTCAGTGGGGCTACTTCGACGCCAAGCCGTTCATCGACTGGGCCAGCACGGACGCCTCGATCGCCACCGTCGACGAGAACGGTCGCGTGAAGGGATTGAAGCCCGGCCGCTGCGCGATCTACGCCCGATTCCGGCAGCATCGGGTCGGCTACAATCTGGAGGTGACTTCGCCGGACAAGCCCGATCTCGACTTGATCTGCGTCGAGCTGCATCCGCGGTACCGCAGCGACGCGGTGAAGGA